>JAUYGP010000744.1 GCA_030690515.1 Giesbergeria sp. | reverse complement strand
GGCGCACTATGGCGCCACGCTGGCCGAGGGGCAGCCCTGGCAGGCCCCGATGGAAGCCGTGTTGGGCGCCACGGTGGCGCGCCACATGGCCCGGGCGGGGCAGGGCGGCGCACCGTTGGTGGGTGCCCGGTTTGTGGGCAGCCATGGCCTGGGAGCGGGTGGGCACGCGCATGGCGACCAGCCCTACCGCGTGGCGGGCGTGCTGGCGCCCTGCGGCTGCGTGCTCGACCGGCTCATCCTCACCGCTACCGAGTCGGTGTGGCAGGTGCACGAAAGCGCCACCGCTACCGACGAGGACGACCTGCAGGCTCTGCAGCAAGAGCGCGAGGTCACAGTGGCCCTGCTGCGCTACCGCTCGCCCTTGGCCGCCGTCACGCTGCCGCGCTACATCAACGCCGGCACCGCCCTGCAGGCGGCTGCGCCCGCCATCGAGGTCACCCGCCTGCTGCGCCTGCTGGGTGTGGGCGCCGACGTGCTGCGGGCCATGGGCGGCGTGCTGCTGGCCGTGGCTGCGCTCAGTGTGTTCATTGCGCTGTGGAACGCCGTGCGCGAGCGCCGCGCCGATATTGCCATGCTGCGCATGCTGGGTGCGCCCCCGGGTCGTGTGGCCGGTCTGCTGCTGTGCGAGGCGCTGTGGCTGGCATTGCTGGCGAGCAGCCTGGGCCTGTTGCTGGGCCATGGCCTGGCCGAACTGCTGGGCCGCGTGCTGCAGGCGCAGGGCTTGCTGCCCGTGACCGGCCTGCGCTGGCTGCCAGCCGAGGCCGGTGTGCCCTTGCTGGCGGTGGCCGTGGCCACGCTGGCCGCATTGGCGCCCGCGCTGCAGGCCTACCGCAGCGACGTGGCCGACTTGCTGGCACAGCCCTGAATTTGTTCAAACCACTCTGAAAGGACCCCGCACCATGAAGAAACTGCATACCGCCCTGGCCTCGGCCTGCCTGCTGCTGGCCTGCGCCAGCGCACAGGCGCAAACCCACACCGACAAGGAAACCCAGGCCGACATCCAGCGCCACCGCGCCATGGCGGCCGCACACCAGGCCGCCGCCCAATGCCTGGAGGCAGGTAAGGGCGAAGAGGTCTGTATGAAAGAGCTTCAGGCCGCCTGCAAAGGCCTGGCCATTGGCAAATACTGCGGCATGAAGCACGCCCACTGACGGGCTCCGGTTACACCATGCCTTTGTCCGACCGCACATCTTTCAGGCGGTGGGCCTTGCCCGCGCTGCTGTGCCTGGCTGCCAGCGCCCAGGCGCAAACCACGCCAGCGCAGGGCGCCACGCCGGTGCTGACATCGCCCGTGCCTGGTACGGCTGCGTTGCCCCAGGGCAGCGGCCCCGGCTACCACAGCCCCGAAAGCCCGATTGCACCCCTGCCGCAGCGCAGCGATGTGCTGCCCTGGCCGCTGTTGACCGACCTGGCCAAAAAAACCACCAAAACCGCCGTGCTGCCCCAGTTCAACGCCGCGCAGCAGGCCCTGCACCAGACGGTGCAGCGGGTCCAGGGCTTCATGCTGCCGCTGGACGCCAAGGCCTCGCAAACGCACTTTTTGCTGACCGCCGTGCCGCTGACCTGTTCGTTCTGCATCCCCGGTGGGCCTGAGAGCATGGT
>JAUYGP010000743.1 GCA_030690515.1 Giesbergeria sp. | reverse complement strand
CCCAGGGCTGCGGCCTTGGCGTCCACCTGTTTTTGCACCAGGGGTGTCAGCACCCAGCCAGGGCAGATGGCGTTGCAGGTGACGCCCGTGGTAGCGTTCTCCAGCGCCGTCACCTTGGTCAGGCCCACGATGCCGTGCTTGGCCGCCACATAGGCCGACTTTTGTGCCGAACCGACCAGGCCGTGCACCGAAGCCACGTTGATGATGCGGCCCCAGTTGGCCGCCTTCATGGCGGGCAGGGCCAGGCGGGTGGTGTGGAAGGCGCTGGTCAGGTTGATGGCGATGACGGAGTCCCAGCGCTCGACCGGGAAATCCTCGACGTTGGCCACATGCTGGATGCCGGCATTGTTGACCAGGATGTCCACCTGGCCGAACTCGCGGGCACCAAAAGCCATCATGTCTTCGATGTCGGCCACGCGGCTCATGTCCGCGCCGTGGTAAGCCACGCGCACGCCAGCGTGCTGGCCCGCCGCCTGCACCTCGGAACGGGGGCCTTCCGAATCGCCGAAACCGTTGAGCACGATGTTGGCGCCCTGGCGCGCCAGGCCGATGGCGATACCCAGGCCAATGCCGCTGGTGGAGCCGGTGACGAGGGCAGTCTTGCCTTTGAGCATGAATTTTTCTCCGAAACAAATCAATTACGATGCAATGAAAGAATTATCGAACAGTGCTTTTGGAATCCGCATCCATGATTGAACCTAGGCTGAACTACGTATCCTGCCCCGGCCCTGCCGCCCACCCGCAGGAGGGCGCTGCGGCACAGCAGCACCGCATGGCCTGGTGGGAGTGGAATGCCACCGGCAACCCACAGCATCCGCATGTCGTGCTGTGCGTGCACGGCCTCTCGCGCCAGGGGCGCGACTTCGATACCCTGGCGCGGGCGCTGTGCCACAAAGTGCGCGTGGTCTGTCCCGATGTGGTGGGCCGTGGGCAAAGCGACTGGCTGGCCGACCCCATGGGCTACCAGCTCGGCCAGTACGCGGGCGACATGCTGGCGTTGCTGGGTCATCTGCACCAGCAGTCGCCCCTGCAGACGCTGGACTGGGTGGGTACCAGCATGGGCGGGTTGATTGGCATGGCCGTGTGTGGCCAGCCCGGTCTGCCGCTGCCCGTGCCCGTACGTCGCCTGGTGCTCAACGATGTGGGGCCGGTGATCGAATGGCAGGCGCTGCAGCGCATCGGCCAATACCTGGGCCAGCCCGTGCGCTTTGAGTCCCTGCAGCAGGCGGCCGAGATGCTCTGGAGCTTGTCCACCACCTTTGGGCCGCACACGCCAGAGCAATGGCTGGAGCTGTCACGCGCCATGGTTCGTCCCCTGGCCGAAGGCGGTTTGGGCCTGCATTACGACCCGGCTATTGCCGTGCCTTTTCGCGCCATTGATGCGCAGGCGGCTGCTGCGGGCGAAGCCGCCTTGTGGCAGCTGTACGACCACATTGATGCGCGAACCTTGCTGCTGCGCG
>JAUYGP010000742.1 GCA_030690515.1 Giesbergeria sp. | reverse complement strand
CGCGCAGCAGGCGCTCGTAGTCGCGCGTGTCTTTGACCACCACGCGCAACAGATAGTCGTAGTCGCCCGACACCAGGTGCGCCTCAATCACCTCGGGAATGCTGGCCAGGGTTTCGCCAAATTTTTCCAGCGTGTTGTCGGAATGGCTGTCGAGGGTGACCTGCACCAACACCGTGTCGGCCAGGTCCAGCGCCTGCGGGTTGATACGCACGGTGTACCCCTCGATCACCCCGGCCTCTTCCATCTTCTTGATGCGCCCCCAGCAAGGCGAGGCGCTCAAGCCCACGGCCTGGCCGATTTCCTGCAGGCTGGCACGGGCATTGGCCTGCAGGACGGAGAGAATTTTTCTATCAAGACGATCCATGCAGCGCATTATTCTGCAATTCCAAGATACGCAGAAGTATTTTCTAAAAATGAGCCGAGTTACCGCAAATACAGAAATTTCATTCAAGCCGCTGACCGCACACTTCTCCCATCAAGGCGCTCTTACCAGATCGCACAAAATGACAAGACCCCGGCTGGTTACCCCTGGCCCGGGGCGCTTGGCACAAGCCGACATGGCGTGCACACACGGTCCGGCATGACCCCGTCGATCTTGTGTGGTTGCTATGCACACGTACCAGCACAAACCCGGATATATCGGCACCGGCGACCCCTCCATAATTTGCCGGAGCCGACTGCACGGTCCAGCGCAGCCACCCGTGCCACCCCTATTCCCCTTCAGGAGACACCATGCAATTGAACAAACTCGTCTTTGGCCTGGGCCTCGCCTTCGGTCTGATGGCCAGCGCCAGCGCGCAAACCACGATGCGCATCAGCATCTCGACCGCGCAAAACTCGCACCAGGGCGTCGCGATCGACGTCTTTGCCAAGGAGGTCGAGCAGCGCACCGGGGGCCGCTACAAGGTGCAAACCTTCTACAACGGCGCCCTGGGTGGCGAGCGCGAGTCGATCGAAGCAGTGCAACTGGGCACACAGGAGCTGGCCTTCAGCTCTACCGGCCCGGTGCCTAACTTCGTGCCCGAAGCCAAAATCCTCGACGTACCCTTCCTGTTCCGCGACAAGGCACACGCCCGCGCCGTGCTTGACGGCCCCATTGGCCAGGACATGCTGACCAAGTTCGACGCCAAGGGATTCAAGGCGCTGGCCTGGGCCGAAAACGGTTTTCGCCACATGACCAACAGCAAACGCGACGTCAAAGTACCCGAAGACCTCAAGGGCCT
>JAUYGP010000741.1 GCA_030690515.1 Giesbergeria sp. | reverse complement strand
GGGCACGGCGGGGGGGCAGCAATACGGCGTCAAATTCCATGGTGTGTCTCCGGTCTCGGTCTTGTCAAAAATAGGAGCAGCCAGCGCTTATCAGATAAGCATTTCAATATGATTTAATTTTTAAATTCTTATAAATAATGCGCTGCAAGCTATTGTTTTTATAGTGCTCGTGGGGCCTCAGGCCGGCACGAACTTGCGCCCCGCCCGCGTGCGGGCGATGATGGTTTTCATGATCTGCGCCGTACCATCGCCAATCTGGAAGCCCAGCACATCGCGCATGCGCTGCTCCATCAGGCCCCGGTCGTAGCCACCATGGCCGTAGCACAGCAGGCACTGGTGGATCACGTCGTAGGCCAGCTTGGGACCCCACCACTTGGCCATGCCGGCCTCGGCCGTGTGCGGCAGGCCCTGGTCCTTGAGCCACAGGCCCTGCAGGCACAAGAGGCGCGCGCCTTCCACCTCGGTGTCGAACTGCGCCAGCGGGTGCGTCACGCCCTGGAAGGCGGACAGCGGCTGGCCAAACGCCTGGCGCTGGGTGATGTATTCCCAGGTTTCCTCCAGCGCCACGCGCGCCACGGCCAGGCACTGCAGGCCAATCAGCGAGCGCGAGAAATCAAAACCGTGCATCACCTGCACAAAACCCTTGTTCTCGTCGCCCAGGCGGTGGCTGGCGGGCACGCGCACGTTCTCGAAAAAGATCGAGCCGCGGCCGATGGCGCGCTGGCCGTGGCAGTCAAAGCGATTGGTGGTAATGCCGGGCAAGTCCATGGGCACCAGCAGCGCTGTCACGCCATGGGCGCCAGACTCTGGCGTTCCGGTGCGGCCAAAGACCACGGCGATGTCGGCCTGGTCGGCGGCGGAGATAGACGTTTTTTCGCCGTTGATGACGTATTCACCGCCCTCGCGCTCGATGCGCAGGCGCAGGTTGGCTGCGTCCGAGCCGCCACGCGGTTCGGTCAGCGCAATGGCGCAGATCGCTTCACCGCGCAGGATCTTCTGCAGCCAGGGCCGGGCAACCTCCGGCTGGCCGTATTTCGACAGTATCTGGCTGTTGAGCGAGGCCAGCAGGTTCAGGTACGAAAAGCTCAGATCGGCGCGGGCCATTTCCTCGTGGATCACGCCGGCCGCCAGGCAGCCCATGCCCAGGCCGCCAAATGCCTCGGGCAGCTCGGGCACGATAAAACCGAGCGCCCCCATCTCGCGCAGCAGTGCACGGTCCAGCACACGGGTTTTGTCGCGTTCGAGGAAGCCGGGCGCCACGCGCTCCTGTGCGAAGCGGCGCACCGTCTCGGCCAGGGTCTGCAGGTCCTCGTTGATATAGGGGTTCGGTTGCATCGTCTGTTCTCCCGGCGATTTATTTGGCGTACTTGCGGAACTCGGGCTTGCGCTTGTCCTTGAGCGCATTCACGCCCTCGCGCGACTCTTCGGTGTCGTAGAACAGCTTGAGCGCGTACATGCCCAGGCCCGCAATGCCCGCCTGGTGGGCGGTGTCCATGTTGAAGCTACGCTTGGCAATGGCGATGGCGGTAGGGCTGCGCTCGCAAATGGTCTCGGCCCACTCCTGCACGGTGGCGTCGAGCTGCTCGTGCGGCACGCAGATGTTGGCCAGGCCCATGGCCACGGCTTCCTCGCCCGAGTAGCGCTTGTTCAGGTACCAGATCTCGCGCGCCTTCTTCTCGCCCACCACGCGGGCCAGGAAGGCCGTGCCGTAGCCGGGGTCCACCGAGCCCATCTTGGGGCCCACCTGGCCGAAGATGGCCTTGTCCGAGCAGATGGTCAGGTCGCAAATGGTGCACAGCACGTTGCCGCCGCCAATAGCAAAGCCTTGCACGCGGGCGATCACGGGCTTGGGCACATCGCGGATGGCGGTGTGCAGTTCCTCCATGGGCAGGCCGATGGTGCCGCGCCCGTCGTAGTTGCCATCGTGAGCGGACTGGTCGCCCCCGGTGCAGAACGCCCGGTCGCCCGCGCCGGCCAGCACGATGCAGCCGACACTGCGGTCGTAACCGGCCTTGTTCAGCGCCTTGATGATCTCGTCGCAGGTGGTGCCGCGAAAGGCGTTCATCTTGTCCGGGCGGTTGATGGTGATCCAGGCCACGCCGTTGCGCACTTCGTACAGGATGTCTTCAAAGTTCATGGTGCTCTCTCAGGTAAAGGGTTCAGACAAGAAAAATCAGCACCCCGCCGGGCCGCCCCAAGGCGTGCTGGGCCCCTTGGGGGGCAGCGCAGTACACGCAGTGACAAGCGCGGGGGCGTACATGTTTTCAGCCGTGCATCGTCAGGCCGCCGGAAACGCTGAGCACCTGGCCGGTGACAAAGCTCGCGTCGTCGCTGCCCATGAAGGCAATGGCTGCGGCCAGGTCGTCGCCCTGGCCCAGGCGGCCCAGGGGGATGGCGCTCTTGAAGGCCTCGATCAGCTTGGCCGGGTCGCGCGCGCCTTCGGCCACCCCCGCCAGCAGGGCGGTGTCGGTGGGGCCGGGGCAGACCACGTTCACAGTGATACTCTGGCGGGCATGCTCGCGCGCCAGGGTCTTGGACAAGGCCACCAGACCGCCCTTGCAGGCAGCGTAGACGGCCTCGCCCGACGAGCCGCCGCGTGCGGCGTCGGACGCCACGTTCACGATGCGGCCGTATTTGCGCTCCACCATGCCGGGCAGCACGGCGTGCAGCATGTGCAGTGCGCCGGTGAGGTTGATGGCGATGAGCTTGTCCCATTCGTCCGGCACCGTCTTGACGAAGGGCTTGAAAATGTCCCAGCCCGCGTTGTTGACCAGCACGGCGATGGGGCCGAGCTGCGCCTCGGTCGCGGCCACGGCCGCATCGACCTGGGCGCGGTCGGTGATGTTGCACTGGAACGCCGCGGCCTGGCCGCCTGCGGCGCGGATGTCTGCCGCCACTTTTTCGGCAGCCTCCAGGTCCATGTCAAACACGGCGACCTTGGCCCCCTCCGCCGACCCGAGCCGGACGAAGCGGTCCGTCTCCTCGAGCACCGCCAGCCGGAGGTGGTCGACGTACCAGCGGGCGACGACCTGCGGATCCTCGACGAACAGG
>JAUYGP010000722.1 GCA_030690515.1 Giesbergeria sp. | reverse complement strand
TACGGCAAAGCCCAGGTCGGCAGGGTGGTACCAGCTCATGCAGCCCCTCCATCCAGCGGACCAAAATCCTGCGCCACATCGGGGCCCGGATAGTGAAAAGGTACGGGGCCCACCGGCAACGCGTTGACAAACTGGTGCGCCAGGGGGTCGCTGCTGTGGCGCACCTCGTCGGGGGTGCCCTGCGCGGCGATGGTTCCGGGCCCCAGGATGATCACATGGTCGGCCAGATCAAAGGTGGCCTCCAGGTCATGCGACACCAGGATGGTGGTCAAGCCCATGGCGTCGTTGAGCTGACGAATGAGCTGCGCCGCCGTTCCCAGCGAGATCGGGTCCAGCCCGGCAAAGGGCTCGTCGTACATCACGAGTTCTGGGTCCAGCGCGATGGCCCGCGCCAGCGCCACCCGACGCGCCATGCCCCCGGATATCTGGGCGGGCATGAGGTCGCGCGCCCCACGCAGGCCCACGGCGTGCAGCTTCATGAGGACAATATCGCGCACCAGCGCCTCAGACAGATCGGTGTGCTCACGCAGCGGAAAAGCCACGTTCTCGAACACGCTCATGTCGGTAAACAAGGCCCCAAACTGGAACAGCATGCCCATGCGCCGCCGTGCGGCAAAAAGCTGCGCCATGTCCATGCGTCCCACATCCTGGCCGTCAAACAGCACCTCGCCCTGCTGGGCGCGTTGCTGCCCCCCGATCAGACGCAGCACCGTTGTCTTGCCGCCACCCGAGGCACCCATGATGGCCGTGACCTTGCCACGCGGCACGGACAGCGACAGCCCACGCAGCACCGGCTGTGCACCGTAGCCAAAATGGACGTTGCGCAGCTCGATCAGGGGATCGGCGGACGGGGTGATGAAGGACATGGGCTGAGATTCGGCTGCCAGTGGCAAAAGATCATATGAGGGATTGCCCTAGGTTGCTGGCGCCGGGCCTATTGTGCACTGCGTCAAAAATACTACAATGGCCGGTTCAGAAAAACCGCTCGCCCGGCCGGGCGGATTGCTGTCAGCGTTGCATTGGCGTCACACACGTACAACGGAACGAGGGCGCGGCAAGATGGCCGGCGACGCTTCTCCCATTCCCCCACGTACCCACCGCCTGCAACGTACCGGGCGGCAGATATGGCTTGCATTCCATGGTCTGCCGATTTTTGCCCACCTCGCAAAAAGGGAGAAACCGCACCCATGAAGAACCTACACCCCGTGGCGCCCACCCTCGCCCCTGTCGTCCTCTCGCCCAAGGCACGCAATGCCACGGGCCTGCACCTGATCGGCGACCTCTATGGCTGCCTGTGTGACAGCCGCCTGATGCACGACGCAGATTACCTCGAACAGTTCTGCAAGGCCCGCGTGGCCGCAGCCGACCTGACCTCGGTGGGCAGCCTGTTTCACAGCTTTGGCGAAGGCGGCGGCGTGACCGGCGTGGTGGTGCTGGCCGAGTCGCACCTGTCGATCCACACCTGGCCTGAATCAGGCTATGTAACGCTGGATGTCTACGTGTGCAACTACTCCACCGATAACCGCCCGAAGGCACAGAAACTGTTTGACGACATCCAGGCAGCCTTCAACCCAGCAGATCCCCACCTGCACCGCGTCGAGCGCGCCTGAAATGGAACACCCCCTGAGCCGCCTTCGGCGCCTTCCCCCTCCAGGGGGACGACGCCCTTGCTGCGGGGCGGCCCTTGCTCGGCGTCTCTCGCCTGGGGCCGCGCCGTTTGCATGGGCTGCATACGACGCGCACGGCAGAAAGGAACGCTGACATGTCCGAACCCCGCTACATGGCCGAACGCCTGACACCTGATTTCGGTTTTTACCTGCGTGAGAGCACCCGGGTGGCGGAAAAGCAGTCCGCCTGGCAGCACATCGAAGTGTTCGACAACGCGCTGTTTGGCCGCGTAATGCGCATCGATGGCTGCTTCATGACCTCCGAGCGCGACGAGTTTTTTTACCACGAGCCCATGGTGCATTTGCCGGCCATCGCCCATGGCGCGCCGCGCAGCGCGCTGGTGGTGGGCGGCGGCGACGGCGGCGCCGCAGAGGAACTGCTCAAGTACCCCAGCATGGAACGCGTGTTGCTGGCCGAACTGGACGCCGATGTGGTGCACATGGCGCGCGAATGGCTGGGCAATATCCACCACGGCGCGCTGGACGACCCGCGCCTGGAAGTCCGCCTGGGAGATGCGCGCGTGCTGATCGAATCGTGCAGCGAGCGCTTCGATCAGATCGTGCTCGACCTGACCGATCCGATTGGCCCGGCACTCGATCTTTACACGGTTGAGTTCTATGCCGCCTGCCGTCGCGCCCTGAACCCGGGCGGGGTGCTGTCGCTGCACCTGGGCTCGCCCATCCATCTTCCGGCATCGATGGCACGCATCGCAGCGTCGCTGCGCACCGCCTTCCCCATCGTGCGTCCCTATCTGCAGTATGTGCCGCTGTACGGCACGCTCTGGTGCATGGCCATGGCCTCGTGCGATACCGATCCAGCCCTGCTGAGCGCCGCCGAAGTGGATGCCCGCATCGCAGAACATGGGCTACAGGATTTGCAACTCTACAACGGTGCCACGCACCATGCGCTGCTGGCACAGCCCAACTTTGTGCGGGAACTGCTCCAGCGTCCTGCAGTACCGATCCACACAGGCGGCACGCTGCAAGAGGCCATCGACCCCCACACGCTGCCTGCGGTCACGGTCGTTCCTGGATAGGCACAGGGCAGGATCAACCCCATGACGGGTGTCTGCCCACTGCTGCAACAATGGGTGCTTTCATCCCCACTGGTGCTGCATTGCCATGAATCCAGAATCATCCCCCGCCCCGGCCACCGTCCTGCAAGCCCTCGCCCAGCACCGCGCCTGGAGCCAGCTTGACCCCGCCGCGCTGGCCGCGCTG
>JAUYGP010000698.1 GCA_030690515.1 Giesbergeria sp. | reverse complement strand
TGTGCAAAATTTCAGCCTTCTCTTCCGGGCACGGTATGACGCCATTTTCCGGGGCACCCACCCACAGTTTTCCACAAAGTTATCCACAGAAACTGTGGGTGACAGGGGTCAGGGTCGGGTTCTGGGCGGCAGGATGACCGCCGTCGCAGGAAAAGGGCAAAAGCTGGGCCATAATCGCTCTTTGCCCACCCCCGTGCGGAGAGATAATTGCTGTCCATCATACAAGCCGCAGGCTGGCCCATCTGGCCCTTGATTGCCTGCTCGGTCCTGGCCATGGCGCTGATTTTTGAGCGTTTCGTATCCCTCAAAACCGCCCGTATCGCGCCCCCCAAATTGCTCGATGAAGCCATCTCGGTGTCGGCCCATGCGGTGCCCGGCCCCGATGTGGTGGCACAGCTGGCACAAAACTCTGCCCTGGGTGAAGTGTTGGCCACAGGCATGCGCACCCTCAACAGCAACCCGCGCTGTAGCGAATCCGACCTGCGCGCCTCCATGGAGGGTTCAGGCCGCGTGGTGGCTCACCGCCTGGAGAGATACCTCAGCGCCCTGGCGACCATCGCCTCGGCCGCGCCCCTGCTGGGGTTGCTGGGCACCGTGGTGGGCATGATCGAGATCTTTGGCTCTCAAACCGGCGCGGGCGGCGCCATGGGCAACGGCAACCCGGCGCAGCTGGCGCACGGCATTTCGGTGGCGCTGTACAACACGGCGTTTGGTCTGATCGTAGCCATTCCGTCGCTGATCTTCTGGCGCTACTTTCGGGGACGGGTGGATGCCTATCTGCTCACGCTGGAGTTGTCCTCTGAGCAGTTTGTGCGGCACCTGCTGCGCCTGAGAAAGTGACCCCCGAGGCCCGCCGCCCATGAACTTTCGTCCCCGTGCCAAGGAAGAACCCGAGATCAATCTGATCCCGTTCATTGATGTGCTGCTGGTCATCGTCATCTTTTTGATGCTGACCACCACGTACAGCAAGTTCACCGAACTGCAGCTCACTCTGCCCGTAGCCGACGCCGACCAGCAGCGCGACCACCCCAAAGAAGTGGTCGTGGCCGTGGCTGCCGATGGCCGCTATGCCGTCAACAAGACCGGGATCGAAGGCAGGAGCGTGGATGTGCTGGCCAGCGCAATGCGGGACGCCGCCAAGGCGGGCCCGGGCAGCATCGTCATCATCAGCGCCGATGCCACCGCGCCCCACCAATCCGTGGTGACGGTCATGGAGGCCGCACGCCGCGTGGGACTGACGCAAATCACCTTCGCCACCCAGTCGTCCGCCCGCGCCGGCGCGGGTAAGCCCTGACACGGCATGGCTGCTGCCATGCCGCAGCCCCCACACGCTTCCCCTTCTGACCTGACGCCTGGGTCCACATTGCAGCGCGCCTGGTGTCGGCGCGGTTTGTTGGCCTGGCTGCTGTGGCCGCTGTCGCTACTGATGGGCTT
The DNA here is from genome assembly GCA_030690515.1 of Giesbergeria sp. Classification (GTDB taxonomy): domain Bacteria; phylum Pseudomonadota; class Gammaproteobacteria; order Burkholderiales; family Burkholderiaceae_C; genus Simplicispira. The sequence goes on along the minus strand of JAUYGP010000698.1, from coordinate 396 downwards.
GGCCGTGGCGCTGCGTCGCATGCTCTACCAGGCGCGCTTGTTGCGGGCCCAACATCCCGGCGTGCCGGTGGTGGTGGTGGGTAATGTGGTGGCTGGTGGGGCGGGCAAGACGCCCGTGGTCATGGCGGTGGTGCGCCACCTGCAGGCGCAGGGCTGGCACCCGGGCGTGGTCTCGCGGGGTTATGGGCGCAGCACGCAAGACTGCCGCGCCGTGCATGCCGACAGCCCGGCCCACGAGGTCGGTGATGAACCGGCGCTGATCGCCCGCCAATGCGCTGTGCCAGTGGCCGTAGCAGCACGGCGTATCGATGCAGCACACCTCATCTTGGCGCAGCACCCGGAAACCGATGTCATCGTCTGCGATGACGGGCTGCAACATCTGGCGCTGGCGCGAGA
>JAUYGP010000697.1 GCA_030690515.1 Giesbergeria sp. | reverse complement strand
TGCGCATGGAGGGCGGCAAGCTGCAGCTCAATGGCAAGGCACTCGATTTGCCGATGCTCAAACCAGCGCACTAGGAGGCTGTCGGATTTGGAGCCGACGATTTCCAAGTCTGACGGCCTCCTTGTTTGGTGATCCCTCGCGGTTATTCCGCCGGGGGATCGGGCCAGGGTCTCTGGGCGCCGCGCAGGTGCTCGAAGGCTCGGGCCAGGCGCAGCACGCCCAGGTCGTCAAAACGCTGTCCGGCGATTTGCAGTCCGATGGGCAGGCCGCTCGCGGTGTAACCGCAGTTCACTGAAGCAGCGGGTTGCTCGGACATGTTGTACGGCACCGTAAAGCCAATGTGCTCCAGCGGGCGCAGCGGGTCGTTGGTGGGCGAGGGCAGTTCGGCAGCAAAGGCGGGCATGGGTGCCACGGGAGAAATCACATAGTCGAACGCAGCGCAGGCCCGTACCGTGGCCACGCGCGTGGCGTGAAACTGCTGGCTGGCGTGGAACACGGCGGCACCTGGCATATCGGCCACGCTGTCGGCCCAGGCGCGGATGAATGGCAGTACCAAGGCCTTGCGTTCGGCAGGCAGGCTGGCCATGTCCAGGTGTGAGCGCATGCGCCAGAAATGGTCCATCCCATCGAGCATGGTCTGCGTCATGAAAGGCGGCATGGGTGTCACCTGGGCGCCCGCGCTTTCCAGTAGGGCCGCGGCCTGTTCGACGGCGGCGCGCACCTCGGGCTCCACGGCCAGCCCGCATCCGGCGTCAAGCCATAGGCCAATGCGCAGGCCGCGCACATGCTCTGGGTCGCGCTCCACATCCGGCCAGTCCAATGTCTGCGGAGGCAGTGCCATGCTGTCGCGTGCATCGGGCTGGCTGAGTACCTGCATCATCAAGGCGGCATCGTGCACGTTGCGCGTCATGGGGCCTGCGGCGCGCCCGGTGTAGGGCGGGTCGATAGGAATGCGGCCCAGGCTGGGCTTGAGCGAGAAGATCCCGCACCAGCTGGCGGGCAAGCGCAGCGATCCGCCAATGTCGGTGCCCACATGCAACGGGCCGTAGCCCGCAGCTGCGGCTGCGCCAGCCCCGGCGCTGGACCCGCCAGGGCCTTTGTCCAGGTTCCAGGGGTTGCGCGTCAGCGCATGAAAACTCGACAGGCCCGACGACAGCATGCCGTAGTCCGGCATGGTGGTCTTGGTTATCAATACGGCACCGGCCTCACGCAGGCGGGCTGCAGGGGGTGCATCGGCGGGGGCGGGCACCAGATCGACGGCGGCGGTGCCCAAGGGAGTGGGGTCGCCGCAGGTGGCAATGTTGTCCTTGAGCGTGCAGGGCACACCATCGAGCAGGCCCTGCGGTGCACCGCGCAACCAGCGGGCCTCGGAGGCGCGTGCCTGGGCCAACGCGGTCTCGGGGCGCAGCAGCCAGGTGGCGTGCAGGTGCGGTTCCCAGCAGTCGATCCGGTCGAGCACGGCCTGCACCACTTCAACGGGCGAGAGTGTGCGCTGGCGATAGGCCTGGAGCAGGGCGTGGGCGGGCAGGTCGTGCAGGGCAGTGGGGGCTTGCATCGGTGGCTTTCTGCGGTGTAGGGCCGATGCAGCATAGCGGCAAACCACCCTACTGGCGCTGGTGGCTCCGGCGGGCGCGGGATAATGGCGGCTTGGGGTCGGCCGGTGCATTGCTGGCGCGCACGGTGCGCGGCCCGATTCTGCGGAGTGTGCAATGGCCTTGATGATCACCGACGAATGCATCAACTGTGATGTCTGCGAACCGGAATGCCCGAACCAGGCCATCTACCTGGGCGAGAAAATCTACGAAATTGACCCTTCCAAGTGCACCGAGTGCGTGGGCCATTTCGACGAACCCCAGTGCATGCAGGTCTGCCCGGTCTCGTGCATTCCGGTGGATCCACAGCATGTGGAAAACCGCGAAACACTGTGGCAAAAGTTCGAGCGCCTGCAAGCGGCGGTGCGGATATGATTTTTGGTTAAATCAGGCTATAGCGCCCTATTTATAAGCGCTACTAGCTATTAAATAGATAGCAATCAGGCGATATGCTCAGGTCGTGGCGGCTTGGGGCGGGGGGGCTTGGTGGTGTGCACCAGCAGCGTTGCCTTGTCCATGTCGCCTGCCAGCAGGGCAGGCCAGGCCTTGAGGCTGTGCGCAATGCTGTCTTCGATCAAGGTGCGCTGGTCGGGCGTAGGCTTCTTCAGTACCCAGTTGGCCACCTCGGCCTTGTCGCCGGGGTGCCCAATGCCAATGCGCAGCCGCCAGTAATCGGGCGAACCCAGCTGGGCGTGAATGTCGCGCAGGCCGTTATGCCCGGCATGGCTGCCGCCGCGTTTGAGCTTGGCCTGGCCTGGAGCGATGTCAAGTTCGTCGTGGGCTACCAGAATCTCTTCGGGGGCAATCTTGAAGAAGCGGGCCAGCGAGGCCACCGACTTGCCCGAGAGATTCATGAAGGTCTGGGGTTCGAGTAGCCACACGGTCTGCCCCTGCACCGTCGTGCGTGCGGCCAGGCCCCAGTAGCCGCGCTCTGGCTGCAGGTGCACCTTGAGTTCACGTGCCAGCGCGTCGATCCACCAGAAACCAGCGTTGTGGCGGGTGGCTTCATACTCGGACCCAGGATTACCCAAGCCTACAAACAGTTTGATCATGCGGGCGATTATCGGGGGACAAAATGCCAACGGCCCACGCGGGGTGGGCCGTT
>JAUYGP010000688.1 GCA_030690515.1 Giesbergeria sp. | reverse complement strand
AAAAAGGAGCTTGTGGCGCTTATTTGGTAAGCGTTAGAGGCCAATTTGGCTGATATTTTTAGTCGTTGTCAGATCGGTCAGGGCGCCGCGCCGGTCTGGCTCTGCAGGTAGTTCTCCAGCCCGATCTTCTCGATCAGGCCCAATTGCTTTTCCAGCCAGTAGGCGTGGTCTTCTTCGGTGTCGCGCAATTGGGCCAGCAGCAGGTCGCGGCCCACGTAGTCGCCCACGCTCTCGCACAGTGCCATGCCTTTTTGCAGGGCAGTGCGCACCTCGTACTCCAGTGCCAGGTCTTTTTGCAGCATCTCGGGCACGGTGTGGCCAAAGGCAAACTCTCTCGGCCGCATGTCGGGCGTACCGCCAAGTAACAGGATGCGGCGCAGCAGGGCATCGGCATGCTGCGTCTCCTCCTGCATTTCGTGGTCCATGCGGGCAAACAGGCGGGCAAGGCCCAGGTCTTCATAGATGCGCGAGTGGATGAAGTACTGGTCGCGTGCGGCCAGTTCACCGCGCAGCAGTTCCTTGAAATAGGTGATGACGTCGGGGTGGCCTTGCATGGTGTTTCCTCGGTTGCAGACACCAGTATCGCGCAGGCGCGGGCACAATACCGCCCAACATGCTGACATACCCCCACATCGAACCCGTCGCCTTGCAACTGGGCCCTGTTGCCATCCACTGGTACGGCCTGACCTACCTCGCTGCCTTCGGGCTGTTCATGTTCCTGGGCCTGCAGCGCCTGCGCCATGAACCCTTTGCGTCCATCACCGGTCCCGGTGCCTGGACGCGCAAAGACGTGGAGGACATTCTTTTTCTGGGCGTGGTGGGCGTGATTCTGGGCGGGCGCCTGGGCTACTGCCTGTTCTACAAGCCGGGCTACTACGCCAGCCATCCGCTGGAAATTTTCGCCATCTGGCAAGGTGGCATGAGCTTTCATGGCGGCTTGCTGGGCGTGATTGCCTCCATGCTGTGGTTTGCCCATTCGCGCAAGCGCCCCTGGATGCAGGTGGCGGATTTTGTGGCGCCTTGTGTGCCCACAGGCCTGGCGGCAGGGCGGGTGGGCAACTTCATCAATGGGGAGCTTTGGGGGCGCTTTTCTAGCCCCGATCTGCCCTGGGGCATGGTGTTTGCGCACAGCGGCTCTTTGCAGCCACGGCATCCTTCGCAGGTTTACCAGTTCCTGCTCGAAGGCATGCTGCTGTTTGTGCTGCTGTGGCTCTACGCCCGCCGCGAACGCCAGCCGGGCCAGGTGGCCGCCGCGTTCCTGGTGGGGTATGGCGTGCTGCGTTTCATTGCCGAGTATTTCCGTGAACCCGATAGCTTTTTAGGGCTGTTGTCCCTTGGTATGAGCATGGGCCAGTGGCTGTGCCTGCCCATGATCCTGGCCGGAGTCGGGATGTGGCTGTATTGCGGCCGGAGTGCTGCGCGTTAGCGCGGGTTCGCGGTGTCGCGGTAGAGCGCTTCGATCTCGGGCGCGTACTGTCGCTGCACCACGTTGCGGCGGATTTTTTGCGTGGGCGTGAGGCAGCCGTTGTCGATGGAGAAGTCGTCCTGGAGGACGCTGAACTTGCGGATGTGGGCCACGCGCGCCTGCCGTGCGTTGACGGCATCGATTCCGCGCTGTAGTTCTTCGTGCACCTGGGGGCTGGTGCGCCACTGCGCCAGCGTGCCTGGCAGTTTGTGCTGCTGCGCAAAGCTCTGCAGCACATCGGTTTTCAGCGTCAGCAGCGCCGCAAGGAAATGGCGCGAGTCGCCCACCACCACCGCATGCTCCACCAGCGGCAGGTTCATCAGGTCGGCCTCGATGTTGCCGGGGGAAATGTTCTTGCCGCCCGAGGTGATGAGCAGGTCTTTCTTGCGGCCGGTCACGTAGATGAAACCGTCTTCGTCGATACGGCCCAGGTCGCCGCTGTGCAGCCAGCCGTCCTGCAGCGTCTCGGCCGTGGCTTCGGGGCGGCCTTTGTAGCCCCTAAACACATTGGGCCCTTTGACGAGGATTTCGCCGTCCTCGGCAATGCGCACCTGCACGCCGGGCAAGGGCTTGCCTGCGGCCCCAATGCGGACGAAGCCTGGCAGGCTGATGGCGGTGGGGCCGCTGTCTTCGGATTGGCCGTAGACCTCACCAATGAGCAAATCCAGGCTGGTAAAGAATTGCAGGTTCTCCACCGCGATGGGCGCTGCGCCCGAGAGCAGGATGCGCGCCTGGTCAAAACCCAGTGCATTTTGTACTTTTTTGTGCACCAGCGTGCCCGCCAGGCGCTTTTTCATGTCCAGCCAGACACCGGGCACCTGTCCCTGCAGGGCCTTGGCATGCCAGTCGCGCCCGGCACGCAGCGCCCAGCGCGCCAGGGCGGCCTTGGCGCCCGTGGCGGCGTTCAGCTTGCTGGTGATGGCCGCCTGCATCTTCTCCCAGACACGGGGCACGCCGAAGAAGATGGTGGGGTGTACCTCCTGCAAATGCTCGCCCAGGGTTTCAAGCGAGCTGGCGAAGTACACCTGATAGCCTGCCAACACGTGGTTGCAGATGGCGCCCATCTGCTCGGCCACATGGGCCAGCGGTAGATAGGAAATCAAACGATCTTGCGGTGTCACCGCGAACGCGGCCGAGAGGCCGGCGGAGGTCCAGCTCAGGTTCGCATGGCTCAACTCCACGGCCTTGGGGTGGCCCGTGGTGCCCGAGGTGTAGATCAGCGTGGCAATGCCGCTTTCCTGGATAGCGTCCAGGCGCCGCTGCACTTCGGCATCGTGCTCCATACCGTCGCCAAGCGCCATGAAGGACTCCCAGGTCATGGGAGGGTTGATCCCATTGGCGGCCTGCGCGGGCGGTTCGTTGCTGGCGCGCCGCATCATCACCGTGGCGCGCAGGCGGGCCAATGCCTGCGGCTCGCACGCCGCTTTCTGCCATTGCTGCGCGTTTTCCACCAGCAGCACCGCGCAGCCACTGTGTTCCACGATGTAGGCAATTTCGTTGGCTGCACTGCTCCAGTAGATCCCGGCGGCGACGCCGCCCACCATCATGGCGGCGAGATCCATGGTGGTCCACTCAGGCCGGTTGAAGCCCAGGATGCACACGGCATCGCCCGGCTGCACACCCAGTGCCACCAGGGCGCGTGCAGCCTGGCGCACCTGGGCGGCGTAGTCACCCCAATTCGTGGCCTGCCAGCCAGCGGCATCGCGCACGTAGTAGGCGGGATGCGCGGGCTGGCGCGCAGCGGTGCGCAAAAGGCGTGCAGGAATGCTGGCGAACTGGCTGTCGCTGGCAGCCAGAGGCGCCTTGCGCGCATCGGTGATAGGCATATTTTTGTCTCCTTGGTTTTTGTATATTCAGCGCGGCGTTGCCGCGCTTGGCCTGGCCCTTCTATGGGGCCTTGGCTTGACCGCCGTTGTCAGGCTTTCAGCCCCAGCATTTGCCGTGCCTCTGCGGGCGATGCGATGGCCCGCCCGGCGTTCTGCGCGCATTGCGCCAGGGCCTCGATGAGCGGGCCGTTACCGCCAGCGCGGCTACCGTCTGGCAGATAGAAGGTGTCTTCCAGCCCGGTGCGCAGCATGCCACCCAGCTCAGCGGTTTTTTGGTGCACAGGCCAGATCTCCTGGCGGCCGATCAACGTGGCCTGCCACACGGCGTTGGGCACCATCCACTCGGGCAGGAGTTCGAGCAGGCGCGCGTCGCAGGGCATGCCCGAAGCGACACCCATCACCAGGTTGTATTCGGGCAGGCCCATCTCAGGTTTGAGCATCCCGTTCTTGATGTACATGGTGGTCGAGCGCACGATGCCCACGTCGAAGCACTCGAACTCAGGGTGTGTGCCGGCTTCCTGCATCACGTCAAGAAACTGCTGTACCTTGGCTACAGGGTTGTCGAACACCATGGGCGGCCAGGCCCAGCTACCGTCTTCCTTGAGCTTGAGGTAGTTCAGGCTGCCGGCGTTGCAGGCCGCAATCTCGGGGCGTACGCGGCGGATGCAGTCCAGTGGCCCGCTGATGTCCTTGCCGACCACGCCGGTGGTCAGGTTGATGATGACGCCGGGGCAGGCCTGGCGAATGGCATCGACCACCTCCTGGGCGACATCGGGGTCCCAGCTGGGCATGTGGCCCATGCCTTCTTGCTGGGAACGGATGTGCACGTGCATGATCGACGCACCGGCATCGAACGCCTGGCGGGCCTGTGCGGCCATCTGCTCAGGCGTGACAGGTACGGGGTGCTGTTTGGGATTGGTCAGTACGCCGGTGAGGGCGCAGGTCAGGATGGCTTTGTTGTTGCTCATGGTGTGGTCTCTTCGGTGGTGAGTTCAAGTTCTGCCAGCACACTGCCCGCAGCCACGCTGCCTTTGAGCGCTGCATGCAGGGCGGTAACGGTGCCATCGGCACGGGCGCTGAGCCACATTTCCATCTTCATGGCCTCCACGCAGAGCAGGGGCTGGCCTGCCTTGACCCTGTCGCCCACGGCCACGGAGATGGCGCAGACGGTGCCTGCTACGGGCGAGCGCAGTTTGCGCGGGTCAAGGGCCTGGTCGGTTTGCGGGAAAGGGGATTTCTCTTCGAACACAAACACCGTAGCGCCCAAGGCCAGCGTTACCCGGCCACCGTGCAGCAGGCACAGGACTTGCCGCTCGACGCCGCCCTGGCGGTAGTGCAGGCACTGGTCTTGCAAGGCGATGTGCTCAAAGTCGAAGGCTTCGCCACTGGCCAGTTCCACGGTCACCTGCGCGCCGTGGGGGCGGATGCGCACGGCCTGGCTCTCGGGCGTCCCTTGCAGGCTCAGCGTGGTGCTCCAGGCGGCCACGCTGTCCGGGCGAAATGCACCTGAGGTTTGCGCCACCAGTGCAGCGGCAGCCAGCGCCCAGGTGGCTCCGTCCGCCTGCGGCGCTTGCAGCAGGGCCGCGCCATCTTGCATCCACTGGTCGATGGTCGCGGTGTGCATGCGCGCTGCGCGAAAGTCGGGGTGGTCCAGCAGGTCGCGCAGAAAGCGCGCGTTGTTGCGCACGCCCAGCAACGGGCTGTCTTCCAGCGCGGCCATCAGGCGGCGGATGGCGTCGTTGCGGTCGCGGCCGTGCGCAATCAGCTTGGCCACCATGGGGTCGTACCAAGGGCTGATCTCGCCGCCTTCCTGGATGCCCGCGTCAATGCGCACTTCGCCATAGACGCATTGCCCCCGCGCGCGGCCTGCCAGTGCGAGCTCTGGGCGCCAGAACTGCACCGGGCCGGTCTGCGGTGCAAAGCCGTTGTACGGGTCTTCGGCGTAGAGCCGCACTTCAATCGCGTGGCCGTGGAGCTGGATGTCCTGCTGCTGCAGCGGCAGCGGTTCGTCAGCGGCCACGCGCAACTGCCACTCGACCAGATCGAGGCCGGTGATGCATTCGGTCACCGGGTGCTCCACCTGCAGGCGGGTGTTCATTTCCAGGAAGTAGTGGCGGTTCTCGCTGTCCACGATGAACTCCACCGTGCCCGCACCCCGGTAGCCCACCGCCAGGGCGGCGGCCACGGCGTCTGCGCCCATCTGCGCGCGCCTCTGTGGTGAGACGATGGGGGAGGGCGCTTCTTCGATCACCTTTTGGCGGCGGCGCTGCGCCGTGCAGTCGCGCTCGCCCAGGTGCACG
>JAUYGP010000685.1 GCA_030690515.1 Giesbergeria sp. | reverse complement strand
TGCGCCATGCAGTAGTACGATTCCCCGATGCCGCCCACCCTGCCGCTGGACCAGGGCCTGCCCTCCCACCAGTGGCTGCACCTGTACACCGAGGCCTCGCGCCTGGCCTTTGCCGACCGCGCCCTGTACGTGGCCGACCCCGACTTTGTGCAGCCCCCGGGCGGCAGCTGGATGAGCCTGCTGGACCCCGCCTACCTGGCCGAACGCGCCGCGCTGATTGGCGCGCAAAGCATGAAAGTGGCCCAGCCCGGCACCCCCGGCGCCTTGAAAACCAGCCAGGCCCCCATGCCCGACCAGCCCGAATACGGCACCAGTCACATCAGCATTGTGGACAGCCAGGGCAACGCGCTGGCGATGACGACCACCATCGAAGACGCCTTTGGTTCGCGGCAGATGGTGACCACCAATGCGGCACGCAGCGGGGGCTTTCTTCTCAACAACGAGCTGACCGACTTCAGCTTTGCCCCCACCGACGCCCAAGGCGCTTCAATAGCCAACCGCGTGCAGCCCGGCAAGCGCCCCCGCTCGTCCATGGCACCCACGCTGGTACTCGACAAGGCCACAGGCCAGGTGCTGATGAGTGGCGGCAGCCCGGGCGGCGCGCTCATCATCCACTACACGGCCAAGACGCTGTACGGCGTGCTCAATTGGGGGTTGACGCCACAAAAGGCCATCGACCTGCCCAACTTTGGGTCACTCAACGGCCCATCGCTGCTGGAGGAAAAACGCTTCCCACCCGCCACCGTGCAGGCGCTGCGCGAACGCGGCGCCGAGGTGCGCGAGATGAACATGACCAGCGGCCTGCAGGCCATTTCCCGCGGCCAGGCCCATGGCAAGACCCTGTGGCTGGGCGGTGCAGACCCCCGGCGCGAGGGCGTTGTTATGGGTGATTGATTATGCTAGAAATAGGCTATAGCGCTTTATGGGCAAGCGCTAGCAGCTATTATTTTTATAGCACTCTATTTCCAATGCCATTGGGCAGGACAGCGTCAGGCGCGGCGACCATGGCGCGCTGTGCCGTCAGACATTGATGGCTTCGGCCGACCCGGCGCGTTTGCGCAATTCAAACTTCTGGATCTTGCCGGTGCTGGTCTTGGGTAGTTCGCCGAACACCACCGCACGCGGCACCTTGAAGCCAGCCAGATGCTTCTTGCAATGGGCGACGATGTCTTCCGCCGAGGTTTGCGCGCCCAGTTTCAATTCGACGAAAGCGCACGGTGTTTCGCCCCACTTGGCATCGGGCCGCGCCACCACGGCGGCGGCGAGCACGTCGGGGTGACGGTAGAGCACGTCTTCTACCTCGATGGACGAGATGTTTTCGCCGCCCGAGATGATGATGTCCTTGCTGCGGTCCTTGATCTTGATGTAGCCGTCGGGGTACTGCACCGCCAGGTCGCCGCTGTGGAACCAGCCACCGGCAAAGGCTTCTTCGGTCGCCTGCGGGTTCTTCAGGTAACCCTTCATGGCGATGTTGCCCTTGAACATGATCTCGCCCATGGTTTCGCCATCTTGTGGCACGGGCTGCATGGTTTCGGGGTTGAGCACGCGCACATCGCGCTCCAGGTGGTAGCGCACGCCCTGGCGGGCGTTGAGGCGGGCGCGCTCGCCAATGTCGAGCTGGTCCCACGCCTCGTGTTTGGCGCACACCGTGGCGGGGCCGTACACCTCCGTCAGGCCATAGACATGGGTCAAATCGAACCCCATTTTCTCCATCCCCTCAATCATCGAGGCCGGGGGCGCAGCGCCCGCCACCATGGCCCGGATGCCTGCGGGCACGCCCGCTTTCATGGCCTCGGGCGCGTTGACCAGCAGGCCGTGCACGATGGGCGCACCGCAATAGTGCGTAACGCCGTGCTCACGCATCGCATCAAAAATAGCTTGCGCATCCACACGGCGCAGGCATACGTTGACACCGGCACGCGCCGCTACCGTCCACGGGAAACACCAGCCATTGCAGTGGAACATGGGCAGCGTCCACAGGTACACGGCGTGCTTGGGCATGTCCCATTCCAGCACGTTGCTGATGGCGTTGGCCGCTGCGCCCCGGTGGTGGTAGACCACGCCCTTGGGGTTGCCCGTGGTGCCGCTGGTGTAGTTCAGCGCAATAGCATCCCACTCATCGGCAGGCAGCTCCCAGGCGAACGCGGCATCCCCAGTGGCCAAGAAGGCCTCGTAGGTCGTGTTGCCCAGCAACTGGCTGGCGGGGCCATACAAGGCATCTTCCACATCAATCACCAACAGCGGCGCCGGGTTCTTGCGCAGGGCCAGGGCCTTGGCCATGACGGGGGCGAACTCCGGGTCCACGATCACGGCCCTGGCCTCGCCATGGTCCAGCATGAAGGCCACGGTTTCGGGGTCCAGCCGGGTGTTGATGGCGTTGAGCACCGCCCCCGCCATGGGTACGCCAAAGTGCGCCTCCACCATGGGCGGGGTGTTGGGCAGCATGACGGCCACGGTATCGTTCTTGCCGATTCCGCTGCGCTGCAGGGCGCTGGCCAGTTGGCGGCAGCGGGCATAGGTTTGCGCCCAGGTCTGGTGCAGGCTGCCATGCACGATGGCCAAGCGGTCAGGGTA
>JAUYGP010000684.1 GCA_030690515.1 Giesbergeria sp. | reverse complement strand
CCAGCTGGCCGATGGACGCCAGTTTTTCCGATTGCAGCAGCTGATTCTGCGCCTCTTCCAGGCGACGGTTGGTTTCCTTCAGTTGCAGCAAATTTTCGCGCAGCGTCTCCTCGGCCTGTTTGAAAGCGCTGCGATCCTCGGCCAGCCAGATCGTCCCCTTTGTGGGTTCTGCCGGATCAATGATGTAGCCGATCAGGTTTGCCCAGAAACGCCCGCCGTCGGCACGGCGCATGAATTGCTCGTTCTGGAAGGGCTTGCCTTGCGAGAGCAGTGGAAACGCCAGGCGGCCGACTTCGGCGTAGTCTTCGTCGCTACAGTAGAGTTCGCGCCCTGAAAGGCCGATGGCGGTTTCCATCGTATAGCCGAACAGTTCGGCGAACCTTGGGTTGCAGCGCGTAACTTTGCGGTCGCGCGTAAAAATGATGGCGACCGAGGCGTTGTCCATGATCGCCTGCATTTCTTTTAGCGATTGCCGGTGCGCTTCCGCAATGCGTTGAGCCGCGCTCATGTCTTCCAGTATCCATACCGTTCCCTGGTCGGTGTGTTGTGGATCGACGGCGCGCGCGTAGACATGGCACCAGACCAGTGCACCGTCCTTGCGCATGTATTGCCAGTCTGTTTCGAAAGCCTCGCCTGCGGCAAGCAGAGGGCTGGCCTGGCGACCGATTTCGTCGTAGCTTTCCTGCGACGAATAGATCGATATGCCAGGAAGTCCTTCAAGTTCGCCCGGAAGGTAGCCGAGCAACTCGCAGCCGCGCCGGTTGCAGCGGTAAAAAACGCGGTTTCGCGTGTAGACGATGCCAACGGCGGCGTTGTCGAATATGGCTTGATATTCCAGAAAACGGTTTTCTGAGTTCTCGCGGCTGTCGTTAGTCATGATCCTCTCCCTTCACGGCAGACCGCCAAGCCGCTTGCCAGCTGGCCTGCTACATGGCGGTCGAATTGAAACGCGCGCCATTTTCTTTTACCCTATTTTTCTCTGCAATACCGCCCCATTCAACAAGAGAAGGTGAGAAATTTGCTGCAAATCTGCACTACTCTAAAATTTCGTCATTCCCATTTTTTTCGCGGGTGGATAGCGCTTGTGGATTTCTTGTTTAATAAAAGAACAGCGAAACGCGGCAACGCCAGACCTCACTCTCGTTCCGCAAAAACAGGCGATGGCACCGGGAACGCATATTAGCTACAGTGCGAATCTCGCGCCGCATCTGGGGATGACCTGCGTACCTCCCTGCGGACTGTGGCAGCTCGGCCTCGGGCGATTCGCACGACCACCGACACGCGAGGGTTATGCAGGTCATCCTAAGGTCGGCGGTCACCATAAAAACAGGCCATGCGTGCAGCCCGTCTGCACGCGGAAAGTGTGTGAAATGATCAATGTCGGTATCGTCGATGACCATGCAATTGTCCGTTCGGGCTTGCGCCAATTTTTGAGCGAACATGTGGATTTGCGGGTGGTGGGCGAGGCGTCCAATGGCCGCGAAGCCATCGACCTGATCCGCAACGCCGAGGTGAATGTGCTGCTCATGGACCTGGCCATGCCGGGGCAAAGCGGGCTCGACGCCCTGGCCATGCTGCGCGCCAAGGCGCCCGAGATGGGCATTCTGATTCTCAGCGGCTACCCGGAAACACATTACGCCATCAGCATGATCCGGCAAGGGGCCAGCGGCTACCTGAACAAGGAGTGCGAGCCCAGCGAGATCGTGGAGGCCATTCGCACCATTGCGCTGGGTCGGCGCTACGTGACCCCCGTGGTGGCAGAGCTGCTCGCACAGCAACTGAACCGCAAGGACGATGCTCCGGTGCACGAGCAACTCTCTGAGCGCGAGTTTCAGGTCTTTCTGAAACTGGCGCGCGGTGAAACGGCCGGTGATATTGCCAAGGCGCTGTCGCTGAGCGTGAAGACGGTGAGCACCTACCGCACGCGCCTGATGGAAAAGATGGGGTTGGCGTCCAACAGCGACCTGACCTACTACGCCTTGAAAAACCGGCTCATCGATTGACCTGTGGTCCGCTGGGGCCCTGGCGTGGCTGCCCCAGCCCTGGCCGGGTTCAGTGCGCAGGCGCATCGGGCAGCGCTTGGCCTTGAGCAATGCAGTAGTCGACGAGATCGTCAATTTCGTTGGATTTATCGAACACTGCATCTACACCCAACTGGGCACAGCGCATGCGTACATCCGGCGTGGCATAGTTGCTTAACACCACCATGCGCTGGTGGGGCAGCCGATTACGGCAGGCCGCCAGTACGCCCAAACCGCTGCCTTGGCGCAAAAACAGATCGACGATGGCGATGTCCCATTGCGCCGATGCCGACATGAGCCACTGCTTGCCCTCGTCCTCGGTGTCAGCCACGCCCACCGACTCAATCGCCGCCAACTCTTCCAGCGTACCGATCAGGTTCTCGCGGATGGTGGCATTGTCTTCAACGATATAAGTCTTGAGTTTCACAGGCGGGTCCGTTCCATGGCCGGGGAGAATGCCCTGCGACCGTGGATCCACTTTACAGGCGGAGTGGGCCGGATTGTGCCAGCGATGGCACACCCTGCGTGTAGGGCAATTCCTACTTGAGACCCATGCTTGCCATCGCGCTCTGTTGCGGCCCGCACACGGGGCAGCCAGGGTTGCGCGCTGCGTGCAGGGTGTTCCACTCCATGCGGCGTCCGTCCAGCATCAGCAGCCGTCCAGCGAGCGAGGGCCCGGCACCCGATATCAGTTTGAGCGCCTCAGCGGCCTGCATGGCACCCACCACGCCGACCAGCGGTGCAAACACGCCCATGGTGGAGCAGGCTACTTCCTCGAACTGCGCCTGCGGATCGAAGATGCAGGCATAGCAGGGTGACAGGCCATCACGCGGGTCGAATACGGAGATCTGTGCATCGAAGCGTATCACCGCGCCCGCCACCAGGGGCTTGCCCAGTCGCACGCAGGCGGCATTGATGGCCTGGCGCGTGGCGTAGTTGTCGGAGCAGTCAAGCACTACGTTGGCTTCCTTCACCAGGCGCTCCAGCAGTGCGGCATCGGCCCGCTGCATGATGCTGGTGATCTGCACCTCGGGGTTGATGGCGTGTACAGCCTGGGCCGCCGAGGCCACCTTGGGCTGGCCCACACGGTCCAGCGTGTGGGCAATCTGGCGTTGCAGGTTGGTCAGATCTACCGTGTCGTGGTCCACCAGCGTGATCCGGCCCACCCCGGCAGACCCCAGGTACAGGGCGGCGGGTGAACCCAGCCCGCCCGCACCGATGATGAGCGCATGGGATGCCAGGATGCGCTCCTGACCTTCGATGCCCACTTCATCGAGCAGGATGTGGCGGGAGTAGCGCAGGAGCTGGTCGTCGGTCATGGTGTCGGGTGGCTGGACAGAAAAAAGGGCCGGTACGCAACCGGCCCTGTGGGGCAGAGCGAATTAGCGCTTACTGCGTTTCCTTCTTTTCTTCCTTGCGCTCGGTCTGGGTCTTGCTCACCAGCACAGGCTTGCCGCGCAACTGGTTCAGGGCCTGGGCCAGTTGGAAGTCCTTGTCGGTGCCAAACTCGGGCAGTTTGCGCTCGGCGATGGGTTTTTTGGCTTCTTCTTCCAGGCGCTTGCGGGCTTCTTCGCGGGCCTTTTCGCGGGCTTCGTCCTTCTTTTCCTCGGTCTGGCCGTTGTTCAGGTGCTTTTCAAGGTCGGCCTCGCGCATGCGCAGTGCGGCAAAAACATTGCCTTCAGCGGTTTCGTCGAGCATCACGTCGGGCACGATGCCGCGCGCCTGGATCGATTTGCCGCTGGGCGTGTAGTAGCGCGCTGTGGTCAGTTTGATGCCGGTGTCCGGCCCCAGGGGGCGGACGGTTTGCACGGAGCCCTTGCCAAAGGTCTGGCTGCCCATGATGGTGGCGCGCTTGTGATCCTGCAGCGCACCAGCCACGATCTCGCTGGCCGAGGCCGAACCTTCATTCACGAGCACCACCAGTGGCACGCTCTTGAGTGCTGTGGGCAGGCGTTTGAGGGGGTCGGCGCCGCGGCGGGCATAGAACTCGGGCGAGGCCTTGAAGTTGGCCTTGCTTTCGGCCAGTTGGCCGTTGGTGGTTACCACCGTCACGTCGGGCGGCAGGAAAGCGGCAGAGATGGCCACGGCGGCATCCAGCAGGCCGCCCGGGTCATTGCGCAGGTCGAGTACCAGGCCCTTGAGCTTGGGGTCCTGGCGGTACAGCTCTTCGGCCTTGCGCACGAAGTCTTCTACCGTGCGTTCCTGGAACTGCGACAGGCGAATCCAGCCGTAGCCGGGCTCGATCATCTTGGCCTTGACGGATTGGGTCTTGATTTCCTCGCGGGTGATGGTCACGGGGAAGGTACGGCTCTCGTCCTTGCGGAAGATGGTGAGCACGACCTTGGTGTCGGGCTCGCCACGCATCTTCTTGACGGCATCGCCCAGTGACAGGCCCTTGACCGCGGTGTCGTCGATTTTTGTGATGAGATCGTTGGTTTTGAGCCCGGCGCGGAACGCGGGTGAACCTTCAATGGGCGAGACCACCTTGATGAGCCCGTCTTCCTGGGTGATTTCGATGCCCACCCCCACGAACTTGCCCGATGTGCCTTCGCGGAATTCGGCAAAAGATTTCTTGTCGAAGTACTGTGAGTGCGGATCCAGGCTGGCAACCATGCCAGAGATGGCGTCGGTGATGAGTTTTTTGTCGTCTACCGGCTCAACATAGTCGGTCTTGACCAAGCCAAACACGGCCGAAAGCTGCTGGATCTCTTCCAGCGGCAGTGGCGTCATGGCGCCGCGCGCCACGGTCTGCAGCGACACCGTGGTCAGCGCCCCGGCTAGCACGCCGACCGACACCCAACCGACAATTTTCATTTTCTGGCCCATACACATCCTTTAGCCGACTCAATATACACCTTGGAAGGGCCTGGCCCGCGCGGGTTCCCGCGCTGGCACATTCTTTCGCACTGCCGGGCCGGTGTAGCCGCAGCAGTGCGCCATTTTCAAGCGGGCCTCTATGCCTTGCCTTGCGACGCCACGGCGGCGGCAGCCTTTGCCGCTGCTTCGGCGTCACCCAGATAGTAGTGGCGGATGGGCTTGAGGTCGTCGTCCAGTTCATATACCAACGGAATCCCGTTGGGAATGTTCAGTCCGACGATGTCGTCGTCTGCGATGTTGTCCAGGTATTTCACCAGGGCGCGGATCGAGTTGCCGTGCGCCGACACCAAAAGGCGCTGGCCGGAGCGGATGGCTGGGGCCATGGTGTCATTCCAGAAGGGCAGCACGCGCGCCACGGTGTCCTGGAGGCATTCGGTCAGCGGCACCTGGCTGGCATCCAGGTCGGCGTAGCGCCGATCGCTGCGCTCGCTGCGCGGGTCGGCGGCGTCCAGCGCAGGCGGGGGGGTGTCGTAGCTGCGGCGCCACACCAGCACCTGCTCGTCGCCGTACTGCTTGGCGGTCTCACCCTTGTTCAGTCCTTGCAGCGCGCCATAGTGGCGCTCGTTCAGGCGCCAGTGCTTGTGCACGGGCAGCCAGAGGCGGTCCATTTCGTCCAGGGCATACCATAGGGTGTGGATGGCGCGCTTGAGCACGCTGGTGTAGCACAGGTCGAAATCGTAGCCTTCTGCCTTGAGCAGTTTGCCGGCCGACATGGCCTGCGATACACCGGTGGGGGTAAGGTCTACATCGGTCCAACCTGTGAAGCGGTTTTCCAGGTTCCAGGTGGATTCGCCGTGGCGGATCAGAACGAGTTTGTGCATGGTTTCCCTAGAAAAAGCGAGTCGAAACCCATCATTCTAAAATTGCACTGTTTGCAACCCAAGGAATAACGTGAATTTCATCGTCGAAAACTGGTATTTGATCGTTCTAGCCCTTGTTTCGGGGGCCTTGCTGGCAGTACCGATGCTCAAAGGAGCAGCGGGTGGCCTGACGGCCGCCAATGCGGTGCAGCTCATCAACCGCGAAAAAGCCGTGTTGATCGATGTATGCGGCGCCGATGAATACGCCGCCGGGCACGCCGGGGGCGCCAAAAGCGTTCCATTGGGCGAACTGGAGTCACGCTTGCCCAACGTCGTCAAGAACAAGGCCATCCCCGTGGTGATGATGTGCGCCAGCGGCGCGCGCGCCTCGCGCGCTGCCGCCATGGCGCGCAAGCTGGGCTATGAGAACGCCCAGGTGCTCGCCGGCGGACTCAAGGCCTGGAAGGACGCGGGCCTGCCGGTCGAAAAATCCTGAACCCCCTGCGCGCAGCAAGCGCTTGAAAGGAAGAATATGCCAGTCGTCAAGATGTACACCACCGCCGTTTGTCCCTACTGCATTCGCGCCAAGCAGATGCTCAAGTCCAAGGGTGTGGAGCAGATCGAGGAAATCCGTATCGATACCGATCCGGGTGCACGCACCCACATGATGGAAATCACGGGTCGGCGCACCGTACCGCAAATTTTCATTGGTGACACCCATGTCGGCGGGTACGACGATCTGGTGGCCCTGGATGCGCGCAGCGGCCTGATGCCGTTGCTGGGCGCTGCATAATCCTGCCCCATGTGCCCGCAGCGGGAACGTTTCCTGCGGCGGGTTTTTTTGTGTGGGCTGTGCACAGTGCGCAGCCCGGTTTGAGCTGAAAGATTTCACCACCATGGCCGATCAAGAAAACCCCGTGTTCCAGATCCAGCGCGTCTACCTCAAGGACCTGTCGCTCGAGCAACCCAATTCCCCCGCCATCCTGCTAGAACAGGAACAGCCCACGGTGGACATCCAACTCGGCGTGGAAGCCGCTCCGGTGGCCGAGGGCATTTTTGAAATCTGCGTGACCGCCACCGTGCAGACCAAGATCAAGGACAAGACGGTTTTCCTGATCGAAGCCAAGCAGGCCGGTATTTTTGAGATTCGCAACATCCCCGAAGATCAGATGAGCGCCGTGGTTGGCGTGGCCTGCCCGCAAATCGTTTATCCCTACCTGCGCGGCAACGTGGCCGATGTGGTCAACCGCGCCGGTTTCCCACCGGTGCACCTGGCTGAAATCAACTTCCAGGCCATGTACGAGCAGCAGCAGGCCCAGGTGGCCGCTGCCGCACCATCGTCGCCACTGCCCCAGTAGTATTTTGGGTATTTTTGGCCTCTGACGCTTACTGGATAAGCGCAAGCAGCTATGAAAATAATAGTTCTCGGTGCCGGTGCCTGGGGTACGGCCATGGCCATCAGCGCAGCGACCCACCCGGACGGCCACGCTGTCACGTTGTGGGCGCGCGATGCGGCGCAGGCAGCCCACATGCAGGCCACGCGCAGCAACGCCCGCTACCTGCAGGACAGTGACCTACCCCCCACCCTGGCCGTGGCCAGCGGGGATGTGGCGGCGCTGGCCGATCGCTCCGACCTCGTCATCGTCGCCACGCCCATGGCGGGTCTGCGTGGCATGCTGGTGCAGTTGCGCGGTTGTCCGGCGCCCGTGGCCTGGCTGTGCAAAGGCTTTGAGGCCGACGCCGGAGACGCGGGCTATTCGGGCCTGCTGGGGCACGAGGTGTGTGCCCAGGTGGCGCCCGACCTGGTGTCTGGCGTGCTCAGCGGCCCCAGCTTTGCGCAGGAAGTGGCCCGCGCCCAGCCCACCGCCCTGGTGGCTGCCAGCCAACACGCCAGTGTGCGCGATGCCTTGGTGGCGGCCTTCCATAGCCCCAGCCTGCGTGTGTATGCCAACGACGACATCGTGGGTGTGGAGGTGGGCGGTGCCGTGAAGAACGTGCTGGCCATCGCCACCGGCCTGTGTGACGGCCTGCAACTGGGTCTCAATGCCCGCGCGGCCCTCATCACCCGCGGCCTGGCCGAAATCACCCGCCTGGGCCTGGCCCTGGGTGCACGCGTGGACACTTTTATGGGCCTGTCGGGACTGGGCGATCTGGTGCTGACTGCCACCGGCGACCTGTCGCGCAACCGCCGCGTGGGTTTGCTGCTGGCACAGGGCAATACCTTGTCGCAGGCCGTGGCCTCGCTCGGCCACGTGGCTGAGGGCGTGTACTGCGCCCGCACCGTGGTGCAGCGTGCCCGTGATCTGGGCGTGGAAATGCCGATCAGTGAGGCCGTGGTCGCGCTGCTCGACGGAAAACTGCGCCCTGAGGAGGCCGTGGCCGCCCTGATGGAGCGCGAGCCCAAGGGTGAGGGCGAAATCGAGATCGAGATCGAGGCCAGCTGAGCGCTGGTTTACCGAGGGTGCACCCATCGCCGGGCGCCCAGCGCGGCGGCCCCGAACGCCAGAATGGCAAGCCATTTCACTGTCGCCGCTAGGCCTGCCAGTGCATACAGCGCGGGCGCAGCGGCAGACCTGCCATCGGTCAGCAGCAGGTGCAGGGCATTCTCGCCCGCATCTGCCAGCGCCGCGAAGGGCAGCGACCACACCAACAACCAGGCAACCGCCCGGTGCATGGCCTGCGCTGCCCCGCGCTGCCGGCCATAGGCAAAGCCAAAGGTGCCATACAACACCAAAAGCACACCATCGGCCGGGAAGTGGGCACGATAGCGCGCAATGCCCTGCGCCTGCCATTGGTCGAGTACCCCCTGGAACGACGGCGCTGTGAAAGAAAACTGTAGCCACAGGATGCCCGGTTCCAGCGGCGCGAGGTACATGGCAATGCCGAGGAACACGGCCAGCGCTGCGAGGCCAAGGGGAAGTGGGCGGGGCATGGCGTCGAGGGCAGGCGGCTGCGTGGGCGGTTGTTCAGGCGGGCAGATGGGGCGCTACTTCGCGCCATTGTCCCGGCGCAAGGCCATCGAGGCTCCAGGGCCCGATGCGCACGCGCACCAGGCGCAGCGTGGGCAGGCCTACTGCGGCGGTCATACGGCGCACCTGGCGGTTGCGGCCTTCGCGGATGGTGAGTTCCAGCCAGGCCGTGGGGATGCTCTGGCGAAAGCGCACGGGCGGGTGGCGTTCCCATAGCGTGGGCGACTCAAGGAGCTGGGCCTGGGCGGGCAAAGTGGGGCCATCCTTGAGCGTCACGCCTTCGCGCAGGCAGCGCAGTTGTTCTTCGGTCGGGCAGCCCTCCACCTGCACCCAGTAGGTTTTGGCTAGCTTGTGGCGCGGGTCGGCAATGCGGGCCTGCAGGGCGCCGTCGTTGGTCAGCAGCAGCAGGCCTTCGCTGTCGCGGTCCAGGCGGCCCGCAGGGTAGACGCCGGGCACGTCCACAAAATCCTTGAGCGTGGCGCGGCCCTCGGTGTCGGGGCTGAACTGGGTCAGTACGTCGAAGGGTTTGTTTAGCAGCAGCAGGCGCGGTATCGGCGGCGGGGCTTTGGCCGCGCGCCGTGTGCTAGCAGGGCGCCGGGCGGTGGCAGGCAGCGGTGGGCGCGCCATGGGGCGTGTGCCGGGCCGGTTCAGCCGCCCAGCAGGGCAATGTAGGCGGCGCGTGTGGCCGGGGTGACGCTGGCCAGCACCTGCGCATGGGGTGTTTTGTGGCGGGCCATGAGGCGGGCCGAGGCAATGGCCCGGGACTTGCAGAACCAGTGGCAGGTGTGCTGCATGAGAAACAGTTCGGCCGAGAGCGTATAGGCCTTGTCGCGCAGTGAAAGCCCCGATTCGTTGCGCACGGCTCGCTCGATTCCCTGGGCATGGATGGCCAGTGCCTGGCGCATGTCGAAGCTGGCGCGGGGCAGCCACCGGTCGGCAAAGGGCAGCGCCAGGGGCAGGGTGCTGATGCGGGCCTGGAGGGGGTCCACACGGGTGAAGTCGGCGGTAAAGCGGGTGAATTGCTCACTGAGCTGCAACTCGGTGGTGCGCAGCAGGTTCCACACCTGCTCGCGCCGTTCAGCATCGCTCTCGCCCAGGGCGCGCAGATAGCCCTCGGTGAGGTTTTCCATGAGCTTCTCGATCTGGTAGTTGCCCAGGTAGCTGGCCAGCAGAGCGACGCGCTGGCGCTGCTGCTTCGCATTCAGCATGAAGAAGCCGGTGGCGATGAGGGTGGCCAGAAAGAGAATATCCATGACAGCGTGGGCCGGTGTTCAGACTTCGAAGTTGTCGATCAACCGCGTGCGCCCCAGGCGGGCCGCGCCCAGCACGACCAATGCATCGCCGGGTTGGGGGGGCTGCAGATCGGCGCGGCGGCGCACGGTCAGGTAGTCGGGCTGCCAGCCGCGTGCGGTCAGGGCCTGCATCGCGCGCTGTTCCAGCGTGGCGGCCTGCGTCGGCAAGGCATGGGCGGCGGCCACGGCTTCGCGGCCCAGGGCGCGCAGGGCCAGTGAGAGCTGCACCGCCTCGGCGCGCTCGGCTTCGCTCAGGTAGCCGTTGCGCGAACTCAGGGCCAGGCCGTCTGCTGCGCGCTGCGTGGGGCTGGTCACGATGTCGATGGGCAGGGCAAACTGCTGCGCCATGCGGCGCAGCACCATGAGCTGCTGGTAGTCCTTTTGGCCGAACACTGCGCTGCCGCTGGCCTTGCCCGCATAAACCGCGCAAAGCAGCTTCATCACCACGGTGCACACACCGGTGAAGAAACCGGGACGGAAATGCCCTTCCAGAATGTCAGCCAGCAGCGGGTCGGGCTGCACCTTGAAGGTCTGGGGTTCGGGGTACAGGTCGTTCTCGCGGGGGGCAAACAGCACATCACAGCCTGCGGCCTGCAGCTTGGCGCAGTCGGCCTCCCAGGTGCGGGGGTAGCTGTCAAAGTCCTCATGGGGCAAGAACTGCAGCCGGTTGACGAAGATGCTGACCACCGTGGTGTCGCCCAACGGCCGGGCCTGCCGCACCAGGGCCAGGTGCCCGTCGTGCAGGTTGCCCATGGTGGGCACAAAGGCGGGCTTGCTGCAGGCTGCCAGCGCGGCGCGCAGGTCGGGAATGGAGTGGACGATGTGCATGAGAGATGTGCGGAGAAAGCAGGGTTTTACCAAGCGTGCACGGCATTGTCGGGGAAACGCCCCTGTTTGACGGCCTGCACGTAGGCCTCGATGGCGCCGCGCACGCTGCCCGCGTCCTGCATGAAGTTGTGCACAAAGCGCGCCATCTTGCCCAGGTTCATGCCTAGCATGTCGTGCAGCACCAGCACCTGGCCTGCGGTGCCGCTGCCCGCGCCAATGCCGATGGTGTGGCACTGGGCCAGTTCGGTGGTCAGTTCGGCCGACAGTTGTGCCGGCACCATCTCCAGCACCAGCATGGAGGCACCTGCGTCCTGCAACTCGCGCGCCTGGCGGCGCATGGCCTGGGCGGCCTGGTCCGTCTTGCCCTGTACGCGGTAGCCGCCGAGCGCGTGCACG
>JAUYGP010000683.1 GCA_030690515.1 Giesbergeria sp. | reverse complement strand
TTCAAAAATCAATGCCATCAAGCGCTAGCAGCTCTTGTTTTGATAGTGCACTGCGCTAGCGGTACAAGGCCTCGATCTCTTCGGCGTAGGTCTTGTAGATGCTCGAACGCCGCACCTTCATGGTGGCGGTCACTTCGCCGTCGTCGTGGTCCAGCTCCTTGGTGAGCAGGTGGAACTTGCGGATCTGCGAGACCTGGGCCAGGCGCTCGTTGCCGGAGCGGATGGCGTCGTCGATGAGGGCCCGCACCTGGGGCATTTCCACCAGCGAACGGAAATGCGTGAAGGGCAGGCGCTGCGCCTCGGCCCATTTGCCCACGGTTTCAAAGTCGATCATGACCAGCGCGCCGACGAACTTGCGGCCCTCGGCGACGATGACGCATTCCTTGATGTAGGGGCTGCCCTTCATCGTGTTCTCGATCTCCGACGGCGTGAGGTTTTTGCCACCGGCCGTAATCATGATGTCCTTGAGGCGGTCCACAATTTTGAGCTGGCCGCGCTCTTCGCGCACCACGTCGCCCGTGTGCAGCCAGCCGTCCTGGATGCTTTGCGCCGTGGCCTCGGGGTTCTTGTAGTAGCCCGCGAACACCATGTCGCCCTTGATCTGGAACTCGCCCGCCTCGCCAATACGCCACTCCACGCCCTGTGTGGGTACGCCGACGGTGCCCACGGCCACATCGCTCAGCCGGTGGCCGGTGACCATGCCGCTCGATTCGGTCAGTCCATACACCTCGACCAGCGGCACGCCCAGCACGCGGAAGAACCGCACCACGTCGGGTGGAATGGGCGCGGCGCCGGTGAGGGCCACGTGCACATCGCGCAGGCCCAGAAAGTTCTGCAGCGCGCGGAACACCAGCCAGTAGCTGGCGGCAAAGCGCAGCCGCTCGCCCAGGCTCCATGCGGCGCGCGGTTTTTCGGCCAGGGGCTGGCAGGCGGCGTAGGCCTTGGCAAACAGCGCGCGGCGCAGGCCGCCGGTCTCCTGCAGCTTGATGCTGATGGCGGCGTGCATTTTTTCCCAGATGCGCGGCACGCCCAGGAACATGGTGGGCGCCACCTCGCGCAGGTCTTCCTGCACGGTGCGGATGGATTCGCCAAAGTTGACCTGCGAGCCGATGTACACCGGGCAAAAGGTGGTGAGCATCTGCTCGGCCACGTGGCACAGCGGCAGGTACGACAGGTGGGTGGTGCTGCGCGAGAGCTCCAGGCGATCGACGATGCCGGGCACCACGCCGCGGATGTTGCGCCATGACACCATCGCGCCCTTGGGCTTGCCGGTCGAACCCGAGGTGTAGATCATGAGGCCGATGTCGTCGAGCGTCTGCTGCGCCAGCGCCTGGTCGATCAGGGCGTGCTGGCCCGATGCGGCGCCCAGCTTTTCGAGCGCGTCAAAGGTGGTGATCAGGTCGCGGACCTCGGGCGCAAAGCTGCGCAGGCCCTTGGTCTCCATGACGATGATCTTCTTGAGGCGCGGCAGCTGGTCGAGGGCCTCGATCAGCTTGTCGGTCTGCTCCTGGTCCTCGCAGACCATGACCTCGATGTCGGCATGGCCCACCACATAGGCCACTTCGGACGATGGGCTGGTGGGGTACACCCCCACGGTGACGGCGCCCACCAGGCCTGCGCCCATTTGTGCCAGCACCCATTCGGTGCGGTTCTCGGAGATCACGCCGACATGGCCGCCCGCAGGCAGGCCCAGGGCGCGCAGGCCCAGGCCGACATGGCAGGCGCGCTGGTAGTACTGCGCCCAGGTAAAGGGCTTCCAGATGCCGAAGTCTTTTTGCCGCAGCGCAATGCGCTGCGCATCGGTGCGTGCGCGTTCGCGCAGCATTTGGGGCAGGGTGAGTTCGGGGAGATTCAACATATCAGTGATCCATTGCGCATCGTGTCCACGCGCAGCCGTAAAACCGGCGCGGCCCAGGCCAGCGGCCACCGCGCAAGGGCCGCCCCGCCGCGCTGGTGGCGTCCCCCTTCCCGCATCGCGCAGCGAGGCGAGAGAAAAGGGAAGGCACGAAGCGCCACAGGGGGTTGTTCGCGCTCACGACAGCCACCTCTTCCTGCGCTTGTAGTGCTTGATGTCTTTAAAGCTTTTTGCTTCGCCGCCGCCGCCCATGCCGAGGTAGAACTCGCGCACGTCGGGGTCGCTGGCCAGGCGCTCGGCCGTGCCGTCGATGACGATCTTGCCGTTCTCCATGATGTAGCCGCTGTGCGCCACGGCCAGTGCCACGGTGGCGTTTTGTTCGACCAGCAGCATGCTGGTACCGCGCTCGGCGTTGATGCGCGCGATGATGGTGAAGATGTCCTCCACCAGTTTGGGCGAGAGGCCCAGCGAGGGCTCATCGAGCAGGATCAGCTCGGGCTGCGCAATGAGCGCGCGGCCAATGGCCAGCATCTGCTGTTCGCCGCCCGAAAGGTAGCCTGCCAGGCCCTTGCGGCGCTCGTGCAGGCGGGGGAAATACTGGTAGACGAGGTCGAAGTCGGGCTTTGCCTCCTTGCGACCGGTGAGCGCATAGGTGGCGGCGACCAGGTTTTCCTCGACCGTGAGGTCTTCAAACACGCGGCGCCCCTCCATCACATGCGAGAGGCCGCGCCGCACGAGCTGCTGCGGCGCGTACTGTGCGGTGCTTTGGCCATTGAAGAGGATGCTGCCGCTGGCAAGCACCCCATCTTCGAGCGCCAGCAAACCCGACACGGCCTTGAGCGTGGTGGATTTGCCCGCCCCGTTGCTGCCCAGCAGCGCCACGATGTGACCGCGCGGAACGGCCAGCGACAGGCCGCGCAGGGCCTGCACCACCTTGTTGTAGATGACCTCGATGTTGTTGACTTCGAGGACGTTGGCTGGGGCGGACTGGGTCATATCAGTGGTTCAGGGTGCTGTGAACGGGGCGCGAGCGGTGAAACTGGCGCGGACCAGGTCAGGGTCGCCGTGCAAGGGCCGCCCCGCCGCACTGGCGGCGTCCCCCTTCCCACGCGCAGCGTGAGAGAAGGGGGACGCGGCGCAGCCGCTCAGGGGGTTGTTCACAACTTGATCCAGTCGGAGGCGGCCACCATTTTTTGCGCCTTCATGTCCGCGCGGTACACGCGACCCACAGGGATGGAGTTGCCGCTGATGGTGATCGGCACGCCAATCAGGCCGCCGGTGTCGAAGTCCTTGATGGTGTTGAGCGCGGCCTTGAGATTTTTGCCGTTGAGCTCCTTGCCCGCATCGAGGCAGCGCTTGGCCGATTCGGTGAACAGCATGGCCGCCAGAAAGCCCTGGATGTAGGCCGTGCTCTGGTATTCGGGGCGCATCTGGCGGATTTTCTCCAGCATGGGTGCTTTTTCGGTGTCGTAGTAATAGCGGTAGGGCATCACACCCATGAATCCGTCGCCGACCTCGCCCATCTTCATTACGGTGGAGCTGTCCATGGTCCAGAACGTACCCATCCACTTGCTCTTCATGCCTTGCTGCTTGCCCTGGGTGATGAATTCGGGAATGGGCGCGAGGATGTAGCCGTGGAAGATGGTGTAGTCGGGCGCGGCACGGCGCAGCTTGATGACCTCGGTGGACACGTCCACGCTACCGGCGGGCGTCATGATCTTGACGGCCACCGACAGGCCCAGCTTCTTGGCCAGGGCTTCGCTGGAGTCGATCGGGTCGCGGCCGAACTCGGAGTCGGAGTAGACGAAGGCCACCTTGGCGCCCGGCTTTTCCTTGGCGATGTGGTTGAGCAAAATGCCGAACATCTCGGTGTAGTCGGGGCCCACCAGGAACTGGTTGGGGTATTTCTTGGGGTCGTTGAGCTCGGTGGCAAACGAGGCCCCGGCCATCATGATCTCGCCCGTGCGGTCCAGCTCGGGGTTGATGGTCTTGGCGAAACCGGTGGAGTCGCCGTAGTACAGGTGCACCTTGTTCTGGCTGGTGATCTTCTTGAAGGCGGCCACCGAGGCGTCGACCTTGTAGCCGGTGTCCTCGGGCACGTACTTGAGCTTGCGGCCCTTGATTCCACCGGCGTCGTTGGCGATCTTGAGGTAGTCCTTGATGCCCGCGTCGATGCCGATGCCGGCAAAGGCAAACACACCCGTCATGGGGATGGAGCCGCCAATGACGATGTCTTCACCGCCCGCCTGGGCGTGTGCGGCCAGCGGCGTGGCGAGGGCTGCGCCAGCGGCCAGCAGCAGGGAGCGGCGGCGTTGGGAGGTCAGGGAATGGGGCATGGTTGTCTCCTTCTTGCGTTTTCAAAGGGTCCCGCCGCGTCAGTTGCGGAAGGGCCACAGGTGGAAAAATCGGCGAATGCGCCGCCACACTTCTGCGAGCCCCTGTGGCTCGAACACCAGAAATCCGATGATCAGCAGACCAAAAATGATGGTGCGCACGGGCGAGAGAAACACCGTGAGATTGGCCCCGCCGGGCAGCAGGTCGAACACCAGCTTGAGCAGTTCGGGCACCATGGTCATGAAGACCGCACCCAGGATGCCGCCCAGGATGGAGCCCATGCCGCCGACGATGATGGCCGCCAGGAAGAAGATGGACATCATCAGCGGAAAGCTCTCGGGCGTGACCACGCGAAAGAAGTACGCCCACAGGCCGCCCGCCACCCCGGCGTAGAACGACGACAGGCCAAACGACAGCAGCTTGTAGCGCAGCAGCGGAATGCCCAGCACCTCGGCCGAGATGTCGCGGTCGCGGATGGCGATGAAGGCCCGGCCAATGCGCGTGCGAAACAGGTTGGCCGCGCCCAGCAGCATGAGCAGGGTGACCGGCACGATCAGCCAGTACAGGCGAAACGAGGTATCGAGCGGCAACCCGAACAGGCTGGCCGGGGGTACGCTCAGGCCGCCTGTGCCACCGGTGAAGTCAAAGTTGGCAAACAGAAAGTGCGCGATGAACGACGCCGCAATGGTGGCAATGGCCAGGTACAGCCCCTTGACGCGCAGCGAGGGAATGCCCACCACCAGGCCGCCCAGCATGGCCACCACGCCGCCGCAAAAAATGTTCAGCAAAAAGGGCGTACCCCACCGGGCTTGCATGATGGCCACCGTGTAGGCACCCAGCCCCATGAAGGCCGCCTGCCCCATGCTGACCAGGCCGGTGTAGCCGGTGAGGATATTCAGCCCCGCGCTGCTGGCCACATTGATGCTGACCAGGCAGGCCAGGTACAGCCAGTAGTCGCTGGCCATGAAGGGGAACAGCACCAGCAGTGCGGCGCCCACGGCCAGCCACACCTTCTGGGTGTGCGAGTCGAACAGCGCCGCGTCGGCGGTGTAGCTTTCCTTGAGGGTTCCGATGCGCATCTGTCACTACTCCAAAACGCTGGGGGCCGCAGACGTTGCCAGCCCTAGCGGGAAAAAACCGCCGAACAAAAGGCCGCGGAGCAGGCCATGCCAGCAACCGCCGTGGAACCGGCTTTGCCGGGCCAGTGGCGGTGTCCCCCTTGAGGGGGAAGACGCGAAGCGGCGCAGGGGGTGCTTCATAGTCTCTCGATTTCGTGCGTGCCGAACAGGCCGTAGGGGCGCACCATGAGGATGCACACCAGCACGATGAAGGTGGCCAGCAGCTTGTATTCGCCGCCCAGATAACTGCCCGCCAGGGCTTCGACCAGGCCGATGAACAGGCCACCCACCAGCGCGCCGAGCACGCTGTCGAGCCCGCCCACAATTACCACCACCAGTACCGACAGACCGAACACGCCCATGCTCGACGAGATACCGCCAATGGAGCCAACGATGATCCCGGAGACGGCGGCGATCATGGCCGAGACCACCCAGGACAGTGAGAACACGCGCGGCACGTTGATGCCCACTGAATACGCGGCCGCCTGGTCGCTGGCCGTGGCCCGCAGTGCGACGCCACCGCGCCAGAAGCGGAACAGCAGCAGCACGGCGGCAATCATCGTCACTGCGATGACGGCGCCCCAGAACACCTTGGGGGCGAGGAAGGCGTCGCCCACCATGATCGGGTCGCTGGGCAGGAAGTCGGGCAGGCGGCGCTGGTCGGCGCTCCAGATCATTTCCACCAAACCCACCAGCACCGAGCCCAGGCCGACGGTGACCATGAAGACGGAAATGGGCGGCTCGCCCAGCAGCGGGCGGATCATGGTGCGCTCGATCACCGCGCCCAGCACACCGCTGCCCAGCACGGCGGCCGGTATGGCGATCCACAGCGGCAACGTGAAGATGGAGGCGAAAGTGAAGAACAGGTAGGCACCCGCCATGAGCATTTCGCCAATGGCGATGTTCACCACGCGCGTGGCCTTGTAGACCATCACGAAGGCCAGGGCGGCCAGCGCATACAGCCCGCCGCTGGCAATGCCGGTCAGGCTGATTTCAAACAGGTAGGACCAATCCATCATGCGGCTCCCTGTGCGTGGGTGGTGGCCTGCAGCTTGCGGCGCAGATCGCCCACATCGCCCGAGCCCAGATAGGCACGGTTGACCTCGGGGTCTTGCTGCACCACGGCGGGCGTGCCCTGCGCAATGACCTGGCCGAAGTTGAGCACCACCACGTGGTCTGACAAATCCATCACCATGCCCATGTCGTGTTCGACCATCAGCACCGTCACGCCCCACTCGGCGCGCACATCGAGGATGAAGCGCGCCATGTCTTCCGTCTCCTCGCGGTTCATGCCGGCCACGGGCTCGTCGAGCATCAGGATCTGCGGCTGCATGGCCAGGGCGCGCGCCATCTCCACGCGCTTTTGCAGGCCGTA
>JAUYGP010000676.1 GCA_030690515.1 Giesbergeria sp. | reverse complement strand
GTCAACATGGTGGTCAAGCGTGGCACCAACGACCACGAGATTCTGCCCATGGCGCGGCATTTTCGCGGCAGCGGCACCACGCTGCGCTTCATTGAATACATGGATGTTGGCGCCACCAACGGCTGGCGCATGGACGAGGTGCTGCCATCGGCCCAGGTCATTGCACGGTTGCAAGAGGCACTGCCACTGGTTCCGCTGGCCCCCAGCGCGCCCGGCGAAACGGCCGAACGCTGGGGCTATGCCAACGCGCAGGGCCTGCACGACCCTGGCCAGGGCGAGGTGGGAGTCATCAGCAGCGTGACCAAGGCCTTCTGCGGCGACTGCAACCGCGCACGCCTGTCCACCGAAGGCAAACTCTATCTCTGCCTTTTTGCCTCCCAGGGCCACGACCTGCGCAGCCTGCTGCGCACCGGCGCCAGCGACGAAGCCATTGCCTCGGCCATCGCCCCCATCTGGCAACACCGCACCGACCGGTACTCTGAACTACGGTCGAGCCTGCCCGCCGATGCAGGCCCCAGCGCGCAGCGTGTGGAGATGAGCTACATCGGTGGATAACCTGGCGGGCAACCAACTGCGGCATGCACCCCACGATGGACCCACAAGACATCACCGGCCTGGTACTGGCGGGTGGCCAGGGCTCCCGCATGGGGGGTATCGACAAGGGGCTTGAACCATTCCACGGCATCCCACTGGCCCTGCATGCGTTGCGGCGACTCCAACCCCAGGTGGGCAGCATGCTGGTCAATGACAACCGCCATCTGGACACCTACCGAACTTTTGGTGCGCCTGTGTGCCCCGACGCACAAACCGATTTTTCCGGCCCGCTTGCCGGCTTTCTGGCTGGAATGGAGCATTGCCACACGCCCTGGCTGCTGACGGTGCCTTGCGATACCCCGCTGTTCCCGCCCGACCTGGCCCAGCGCCTGGCCGAAGCCGCCAGCATCCACGGAGCCGATATGGCCATGGCCACGGCGCTCGACCGCAGCAATCCTCTGCAACCTGCTGCCCGCCTCCAACCCGTTTTCTGCCTGCTGAACATCCGCCTGAAGGACAGCCTGGCCCATTTCATCGCCTCGGGTGGACGCAAGGTGGGCGCCTGGGCTGCATTGCACGCCTGCGTGCGCGTGCCTTTCGACCGGGCTTCCGATACGCCCGAGGCATTCTCCAATGCCAACACCCTGGAAGAACTGCATCAACTGGAAGCCATGGCAAGGCAACGACGGCTTTGACCAAAAACAGCCCTCAACGCCCGTCTGAAAAGCGTTGTAAGCTATAAAATATAGAGCATTTCTCGATCGTGGAAAGGGATTTCTGGTCCCGCATTCCATATGTATGCATATAATTTTTTGCCGTCGGTTTGACTTATGCCATTTCTGGCGCACATGGCAGCGCCCTACAATGACCACTTTTAAATTGTGGTTATAAACATGGCAAAGCGCACTCCCTTGTTTCTGGCGGCGGCAATGATGGCGGCCTCGCTTTTCTGGCCTGCAGCCGCCCAGTCAGTCCGGCCCAGCGCAAAGGTGGATCTGGATGTGCGGTTTCGCGAAGTGCAAACAGACACGCAGCTGGCAGAAAACCTGTTCAAGATTGGCCGCAAGGTGGCCGCGGTATGCGCCAACTGCCATGGTGACGGTGGCAACAGCACCAAACCGTCCATCCCCAATCTGGCAGGCCAGAATCCGGCCTACCTGCTGGAACAGATCCGTCAGTTCTCCGATGGGCGTCGCCGCAACGAGTTCATGGAAGGCATGATCCGGGCCATGAACAACGATGAAAAAATCGGCATGGTGCTGTTCTATTCCGCCCAGGAAGTGGCGCACAAGCCGACCCTTGATGCTGCGCTGGCAGACAAGGGCAAATCGTATTTCAACAAGACCTGCTTTCGTTGCCACGGACAAACGGGGCGCGGGAACGAGCAGATTGCCCGCATCGCCGGCCAGCAAACCGACTACCTGCGCACCACTCTCCGGCGCTACCGCAGCGGCAGCGATATCCGATCAGATTCGATCATGACACCCAACACCCGGCTGATGACGGACGCCGATATCGAGGCCGTCGTCGCCTACGTCTCCGCTATGCCGTAAGCGCCCAGGACCGGTGCGTTGCCTGTGCAGCGCCAGGGCGCCGATGCTACGATGCTTTGCCAGCCACTTCTCCACGCTGCGTGCTTTGTGGAAAGTCAAATCAAACCAAAGGAGACACACCCATGCTCAATCGCCGCCACCTCATGGCTTCAGCGTTTGCCAGTGCCGCACTGCCCCGCATTGCACTGTCGCAAACCATCGAAAAGTCCAAGCTCACGATCGCCGTCGGCGGGAAAAATCTTTTCTATTATCTGCCGCTGACCATTGCCGAGCAGTTGGGCTATTTCAAGGATGAGGGGCTGGATGTCACCGTGGTGGATTTCGCTGGGGGCTCCAAGGCGCTTCAGGCCGTGGTAGGAGGCAGTGCCGATGTGGTGTCTGGCGCCTTCGAGCACACCGTGAACATGCAGTTCAAGGGCCAACCCATGCGTGCCTTTGTGCTGCAGGGGCTTGCGCCGCAAGTGGTGCTAGGCATCAACCCCAAGACCATGCCCCACTACAAATCCATTGCCGACTTGCGCGGTAAAAAGATTGGCGTAACCGCACCGGGCAGCTCCACCAACGTCATGGTCAACTATGTGCTGACCAAAGCGGGCGTAAAGCCCAGCGAAGTGAGTTTTGTCGGAGTAGGTGCCAGTAGCGGTGCGGTGGCAGCGATGCGGTCGGGACAGATCGACGCCATCAGCAATCTCGACCCGGTCATCACACTGCTGCAACGCTCGGGAGATCTCAAGATCGTGGCTGATACACGCATCGTCGCCGAAGCAGAAAAGGTTTTCGGTGGCCCCATGCCTGCAGCGTGCCTGTACGCACCCGTGCCATTCGTCGAATCGCACCCTGCCACCATTCAGGCGCTGACCAACGCCATGGTGCGTGCCGACCGCTGGATCCAGTCAGCAGGTCCCGGCGATGTCATCAAGGTGGTGCCTGAGAACTACCTGCTGGGCGACCGTGCTATCTACATCGATGGTTTTCTCGCAGCACAAAAGGCACTTTCACCCGACGGCATGATCCCGCCTGCAGGTGCACAAACCGCGTTCCGCGCATTGGCCAGCGTGGACCCAAAGATAGCCGCAGCCAAACTGGATCTCGACGCGGTTTACACCAATGAGTTCGTCAAGAGAGCCCATGCCCGCAAGCGCGGCTGAAGTGGTGGGCAATCGCAGTCCAGGCGCACAACCAGCGGCACTCACGCTCTCAGGTGTGGCGTGCACTTTTGTCAGCAAGGATGCTCCTGGTCAGCGCTATACCGCCGTCGAAAACGTGGATCTGCACATAGGTGCAGGCGAGTTCGTCAGCGTCGTGGGCCCCACGGGGTGCGGGAAAAGCACGCTACTCAACATGGCCGCCGGACTGCTGGCGCCCAGCGCTGGCAGCGTCGCGGTATTTGGCGAGCCTCTCACGGCACTCAACCGGCGCGCTGGCTACATGTTCCAGACAGAGAGCTTGATGCCTTGGCGCACCGCTTTGGCCAATGTGTCGGCAGGGCTGGAGTTCCGTGGCACCCCACTGAAAGAAGCCACTGCCCTGGCACAGGAATGGCTAGCCCGTGTGGGCCTGGCAGGCTTTGGCGACCGCTATCCGCACCAGATGAGCGGCGGCATGCGCAAACGTGCAAGCCTGGCTCAAACACTGGTGCTGGACCCCGACATTATTTTGATGGACGAGCCCTTTTCCGCACTCGACATCCAGAC
>JAUYGP010000675.1 GCA_030690515.1 Giesbergeria sp. | reverse complement strand
GCGGCTGCGGTGGGTGCAAAGTAGCTGCGGCGGCTGTTGTCCGAGGGTGCTGCTTCCGTCGGCTGGCCGGGCAACTCGAAGTCCATCATGCCTTCCGTTACCGGTGCGGATGCGTTTTGCGCGTCCTGTCCCTCACGGCGCTGCTCGGTGCGTTCGCCACGCTCGCCGCGCTGGCGGTCACGGCCATAGCGGTCGCGCGAACGGCGGGTGCGGGTTTCGCCGGTGTCGCCCTGTGCAGGCGCTGGGGGCATGTCATTGCCGGACAGGTCCAGGTCGGGCAGCAATGCCAAGGGGGCTGTATCGACAAAGTCGGCCGGTGCATTGTTGGACTGATTTTCCGGGGCGCGGGGCTGGCGCTCGCGGCCTTCACCGCGGGGCTGGCGCTCGCGGCCTTCTCCACGGGGCTGGCGCTCACGGCCGCCATTGCCATTGCGGGGCGCGCGATCACCGCGTGCCTCATTGCGGTTTTCACCGTCTACCGCGTCCATGCCTTGTGGGGCTGCGGTGGCAGCTTGTGTCTGTGCATCGGCTACGGGGCGTGCTTCGGCGCCGCCCTGGCGGCCACGGCCACCCTCGCGGTTACCGTCACGGCCTTCGCGGGGAGGACGACCGCCGCCTTCGGTGGGGCGTGCTTCCGACGGGCGTTCGCTGCGTTCACCACGGCGGGCACGGCCTTCGGCGGCGCCATCGCGGCCATTAGCGTCGCGGTTGCCATCGCGGTTGCCATCGCGGCTGCCGTTGCGCTCGCCGCGGCGGCCTCGGCCTTCACCACCACGCCCATCACGGCGTGGCTCGCGGGCCGGGGTTTCTGCGACGGGTGCCGGGGCCGGTGCGGGGGCTGCGGCTGCGGCTGGGCTATCGCCCATGCCGAACAGGCCTTTGAGCCAGGCAAAGAAGCCCTGCTCTTGGGGTGCGACCGGGGCGCGCGCCGGGGCCGACTGAGGTGCTGCGGCGGGCCGTTGGGGTGCGCGCGGAGCGCGGGCCTCGGCCTGTGCCTCGGTGCGGGGCGCAGCCTGTGGAGCTGGGGCGTCAGGCAGCACGCCCTTGATCACCGGGGTTTGCTTGTTGGTAGGCTCCTGCGAGCGACGTGTCACGGCGGTGGGGTCTTCCACTTCTTCGGCGAGCGTGTAGCTGGCCTGTACGTGGTCGAGGCGTGGGTCGTCGTGCTTGAGGCGTTCGAGCTTGTAGTTGGGTGTTTCCAGTGCCTTGTTGGGCACCATCAGCACGGCAACGCGCTGCTTGAGTTCGATCTTGGCGATTTCGGTGCGCTTTTCATTCAGCAGGAAGCTGGCCACTTCCACCGGCACCTGGCAGTGCACGGCGGCCGTGTTGTCCTTCATCGATTCTTCTTGAATGATGCGCAGGATCTGGAGCGCCGAGGATTCGGTGTCGCGGATGTGGCCCGAGCCGCCGCAGCGGGGGCAGGGGATGGACGAGCCTTCGCTGAGCGCAGGCTTCAGGCGCTGGCGGCTCATCTCCATCAGGCCGAAGTGGCTGATGCGACCGACCTGGATGCGGGCGCGATCGTTCTTGAGCGCGTCCTTGAGCCGACGTTCGACCGCCCGGTTTGAGCGGTTTTCGACCATGTCGATAAAGTCGATGACAATCAGGCCGGCAAGGTCGCGCAGGCGCAACTGGCGCGCAACTTCATCGGCGGCTTCCAGATTGGTCTGGAGCGCGGTGTCCTCGATATTATGCTCCTTGGTGGAGCGGCCCGAGTTCACGTCGATCGAGACCAGCGCTTCGGTCGGGTTGATCACGATATAGCCGCCCGAGGGCAGGGTGACCTGCGGGGAGAACATCTGATCGAGCTGGCTCTCGACACTGTATTTGGAGAAGATCGGCTGATCGTCCTTGTACAGAACCACGTTCTTGGCGTGGCTCGGCATGATCATCCGCATGAAATCCTTGGCCTCGCGATAGGCATCGTCGCCAGCCACGAAAACCTCGTCGATATCCTTGGAATAAAGATCGCGGATAGTACGCTTGATCAGCGAGCCTTCCTCGTAGACGAGGCATGGTGCCTGCGACTTCAGGGTCAGCGAGCGGACGTTCTCCCACAAGCGCTGCAGGTATTCGAAATCGCGCTTGACCTCGGCTTTGGTGCGCGAGGC
>JAUYGP010000674.1 GCA_030690515.1 Giesbergeria sp. | reverse complement strand
CATTGGCCAGCACCAGTGGCACGCCCTGCTGCTGGCACCCGGCCACCAAATTGGGCCAAACCTCGGTTTCCATCAGGATGCCGACGACGGGTTTGAACTTGTGCAGGAACCGGGCCACGGCGCTCGGTGTATCCCAGGGCTGCCAGACCTGCACATCGCCGGGCAGCAGCAGCTTCTCGCCTTCGGCGCGGCCCGTGGCCGTGCCGTGCGTGAGCAACAGGCGCATGTCGGGCCACTGGGCGCGCAGCGCAGTCAGCAAAATGGCGGCGGCGCGGGTTTCACCCAGCGAGACGGCATGGATCCAGACAAAGCGGCCCAGCGCATCGGTGCTGCTGTGCGGCATGAGGCTGTCGATGGGTTGCGGGTAGCGGCCAAAGCGCTCACTGATGGCCTTGCCATAGCCTGGCTCGGCCACGGCACGACGGCGCAGCTTGCGCAGTAGCAGGGGCTGGGCACACACCGTCAGCGCTGAATACAAGACTCGCAGGATCCGACTCATGGGTACACAGCCTCCGCACGGGCAGACCATCCAGCTGAATCACGCTCCGCGATCAGCAACCACGCGCCCGTGCTGGGTGTTTGTCCAGTGAGTACGCCGCCAGGCGCCCAGAAAGCACTGCGCCCGGCACTGGCATACCCGCCCGACGGGGCGCCATGGTTGGCCAACAGCACCCCCATGCCATGG
Organism: Giesbergeria sp.; assembly: GCA_030690515.1. GTDB lineage: Bacteria > Pseudomonadota > Gammaproteobacteria > Burkholderiales > Burkholderiaceae_C > Simplicispira. Next base: position 2,891 of record JAUYGP010000674.1, on the reverse strand, counting down.
CGCGCTGCATGCTGTTGTGCCAAGGCAGCATCCCGCGCATAGCCCGCCTCTGAAATCAACACTCCCGCCAAATACAGAGAAGCACCCCCTCGTGCGGCGGCATCGGCATGGGCAGGCTCCGCCATGTCGGCGCAAATGGCCAGCGCCACGGGTTCACCGGCCCAGGTGCGCAGGTGTGCATCCTCACAGCCTGCGCGAGCGTAATCATCTTCCCCGGGGTGCAGATAACGTTTGCAGTAAACGGCATGGCTACCATCCGGTTCAAACACAAATGCCCCAATACCAGGCTTGTGCCCTCTCTCAGCCGCAATAGTCGGCGCACCTACGATCAGCGCCATACCATAGCGCGTGGCCGCAGCGCACAAGGGTTGCAGCACGGGCGCATTGGGATCCAGGGCCGTGTGGCCGATGTCAGCCAGTTCGTAGCCCGTGAGCGAAAGCTCGGGAAAAACCAGCACCTGCACCCCCGTCGCCGCCGCGGCCTCGACGAAGCGTAGGTGCGTTCGTACGTTGGCAGCCACTTCATTGGGCAATGACGACGTTTGTGCAGCGGCAATGCGCATGGCGCTTGTGCTTAGAGAGAGTGAGGGAATCAATGCGCCGCAGCACCCACTTGCGCGCCGGGCTTGACGCGTTCGAGCAGCGCGAGCATGGCGGCTTCGATGCGGTGCAGCGCCCCGGTGGTGTGGCCCTCAAAGCGCAGTACCAGCACCGGCGTGGTGTTGCTGGCGCGGATCAGGCCAAAACCGTCGGGCCAATCCACACGCAGGCCGTCGATGGTATTGATCTGTGCCGGGGCGGCAAAGGCATCAGGGGCCAGGGCCTGCAACTCGGCGGTCAGGCGGTGCGGTTCGCCCTCTTCGCAGGCCACGTTCAGTTCAGGCGTGCTGTGGCTGCTGGGCAGGCCGTTGAGCACGGCGCTGGGATCGTCGTGGCGGCTCAAAATCTCCAGCAGGCGGCAGCCGGCGTAGGTACCGTCGTCAAAACCGTACCAGCGTTCCTTGAAGAAGATGTGGCCGCTCATCTCGCCGCCCAGGGGGGAGTCGAGCTCTTTCATCTTGGCCTTGATGAGCGAGTGGCCGGTCTTGTACATCAGGGGCTTGCCGCCTGCGGCCTCAATGACGGGCGCCAGGCGCTGGGTGCATTTCACGTCGAACAGGATGGTGCCACCGGGCACGCGCGAGAGCACGTCCTGGGCAAACAGCATCATCTGCCGGTCGGGGAAGATATTGGTGCCGTCGCGGGTGACGATGCCCAGGCGGTCGCCGTCGCCGTCAAAGGCCAGGCCCAGCTCGGCGTCGCTGGCCTGCAGGGCGGCAATCAGGTCGCGCAGGTTTTCGGGCTTGCTCGGGTCGGGGTGGTGGTTGGGGAAGTTGCCGTCCACCTCGGAGAACAGCTCGATCACTTCGCAGCCAATGGCGCGAAAGATGCCGGGCGCCGAGGCCCCGGCGATGCCGTTGCCGCTGTCCACCACAATTTTCAGGGGGCGCGCGAGCCGGATGTCCGAGACGATGCGTTCACGGTAAGCGGCCAGCACGTCGGCCTGGCGGATGTAGCCGCCCGGTTCGATCTGCCAGCGGTCTTCTTCCATGGTGCGACGCAGCGCCTGGATTTCCTCGCCAAAGATGGCGCGGCCATTGAGCACCATCTTGAAACCGTTGTAGTCCTTGGGGTTGTGGCTGCCCGTAACCTGGATGCCGCTTTGGCACAGCGTGCTGGCGGCAAAGTACAGCATGGGCGTGGTGCTCAGGCCGATATCGATCACCTCCATACCCGCCTCGGCCAGCCCCAGCATGAGGGCGGCGGACAGCGCCGGGCCCGACAGGCGCCCGTCGCGCCCCACAGCCACGGTGGTCTGGCCCTCGGCCCGTGCGGCTGCACCAAAGGCGCGGCCCAGGCCCCGGGCTACTTTGTCGTCGAGGGTGGCGGGCACGATGCCCCGGATGTCATAGGCTTTGAAAATGGCGGGCGAGAGTTGCACGGGTGTCGCTTTCACGGGTATACAGAACCGGCGCCGATTGTAGGTGCCGCCCCAGCAACCCGACTGAGAACGTGTGAAGGCACATGTCCGAAAACGGCCAGCGCAGGCGTACGCGCCACCTATCATGCAGGCATGCCCAGCGCCACACCACCCCGCACAGACACCGCCGAAGACGAGGGGCGCTACCTTGCACTGCGCACCCGCGATGCACGTTTTGACGGGCAGTTCTTCACCGGCGTCACCTCCACCGGCATCTACTGTCGCCCGGTCTGCGCTGTGCGCACGCCCCGGCGCGAGAACTGTCGCTTCTTTGCGCTGGCCGCGCAGGCCGAGAGCGCCGGTTTCCGCCCCTGCCTGCGCTGCCGCCCCGAGGTGGCGCCCCAGGCGCTGGCGTGGTCGGTGCAGGACGCCACCACCATCCTGGTGCAGCAGGCGGTGCGCCTGCTCGACGCTAGCGAAGCCTGGGGCGATGGCCAAGGCACCACGGTGGCCCAGCTGGCGCAGCGCCTGGGCGTGAGCGACCGGCACTTGCGCCGCATCTTCGAGTCGGCCTTGGGCATCTCGCCCCTGCAATACTTGCAAACCCGCCGCCTGCTGACGGCCAAGCAATTGCTGACCGACACGGCCATGCCCGTCACCCAGGTGGCACTGGCCAGCGGCTTTGGCAGCGTGCGCCGCTTCAACGCCGCATTTGCGCAGCACTATGGACTCAACCCCACGCGGCTGCGCAGCGCGGGCACGGCGCCCGGCACGGCGCATCGGGGCAGTGTTCGCCTGGCCTACCGCCCGCCCTTCGATGCGGCGGCGCTGCTGGCTTTTTTTGCACAGCGCCAGTTCGAAGGGGTGGAGTGGGCGCAGGCCGACGATGCCCTGACCCTGCGCCGCACGGTACGCCTGTCCGTGGGCGCCC
>JAUYGP010000668.1 GCA_030690515.1 Giesbergeria sp. | reverse complement strand
CTTCAGGCTGCGTGGCATTGATCAGCATCCGCTTCATGATGCGTTTCCTTTAATTGTGTGCCGGGCGCCGACGGTCGGGCAGCAAACATGCTGCGCGGGCTGTCGGCGCGCGTGATTCCATACTGACAACAGGCCCTCAAGGGGCCAACAATGCCTGGACTGACGCTTTGGAACGAAGGGAATTGCCGGGAATGCTGCAACGCCCCGCACAGCTTCTAGCTCTGCGGGGGTGGCAAGGGCGCGTGGATGGGGGCGAGCCTGGAATGGTGCAGGTTTACTATGAATTGAATAGCTAGCTGCGCAGGCGGGGTGGGCGTTGGGGTGCAATTTTGTGCCCACGGCAGCGGCAGACGCCACCGCCAGAGGGACAAAAATTTCACTACCAGTGCCAACATGTTCGCTTCGATCCTCTGGCACGCCAGGCCCGAGTGGGGCGGCCTGCCAGATGGGGGATTCCGTATCAGTGTTCCAATGTGTCAGCCTCCCGTGCGCTGCACCAGCCATGTCAGGCAACTGGCCTGTCATCTGCATGTGCAACGCCCGCCGGCATCGACCTGCCTGCGCGGGGGAAATGGCCGTGTGGACTAAACTCCAGACGAATCAACCACTTACAAAACACTGCGCAGGTGAAACACATTATAGGGGCCAAACCGGCTTCGCACCGTTCCGGGGCGCCAGAAGCCCCGCCCGAGCGCATGGCGCCCGCCGCTCGCATGCTGGACGTGGACGCTGACTCAGCGGGCCAACGGCTGGACAATTTTTTGATGCGTCACCTCAAGGGCGTGCCCAAGACGCATGTGTACCGCATTATTCGCAGCGGCGAGGTGCGCATCAACAAGGGGCGCGCCGCTGCGGACACGCGCGTACAGGAGGGCGACCAGGTGCGCCTGCCGCCGGTGCGCGTGTCTGAAAAGATAGCGGAGAAGGCCGAGCGCCCCGCGCCAGCGCGGGAATTTCCCCTGTTGCTGGAAGACGAGCACCTCATTGCCCTCGACAAACCCTCGGGTACGGCGGTGCACGGGGGCAGCGGCGTGAGTTTTGGTGTGATCGAACAATTGCGCCAGGCGCGGCCCCAGGCCAAGTTTCTGGAACTGGTGCACCGGCTCGACCGGGAAACCTCGGGCATCCTGCTGGTGGCCAAGAAGCGCAGTGCACTCACGCACCTGCAGGACCAGTTTCGTGAGCGGGAGACCGGCAAAACCTATCTGGCACTGGTCATCGGCACGTGGCCCGCGAACAAGAAGGTGATCGATACGCCGCTGCACAAATACCTGCAGCCCGACGGTGAGCGCCGTGTTCGTACCACCACGCCGGACGATCCCGATGGAATGCGCTCCATCACCCTGGTGAAGGTGCGCACCAGTCTGTCGGCACGACCCGACCAGGATTTGCCCGCGTTCACGTTGCTGGAGGTCACCATCAAGACCGGGCGAACCCACCAGATTCGCGTGCACTTGGCGAGTCAGGGCCATCCGATTGCTGGGGACGAAAAATACGGTGACTTTGATCTCAATCGCCGTCTGCCTCGCCACGGCCTCAAGCGCATGTTTTTGCATGCCTGGAGGCTGCAGTTCAACCACCCTGTCAGCGGCGAGCGCACTGAGCTGCTGGCGCCCCTGCCGCCCGAGCTGGCCTGTTTTGTTCCCTCTGCCCCATGAGCCCCATTGCCCGTCCCCGCCGTTTTGACCTGGTCGCCTTCGACTGGGATGGCACGCTGTTCGACTCCACCGCCATCATCGTGCGCAGCATCCAGGAGGCCGTGCGCGATGTGGGAGGCACCGTGCCCAGCGACGTCGATGCCGCCTATGTGATCGGCATGGCGCTGAACCAGGCGCTGGCCCATGCCGCACCGGATGTGCCACCCGAAAAATACCCGGATCTCAATCTGCGCTATCGCTACCACTATGCCCGTCACCAGGACGACCTGAACCTGTTCCATGGCGTGTTGCCTTTGCTGGGTGCGCTGCGCGAGCGCGGGCACCTGTTGGCCGTGGCCACGGGCAAAAGTCGCCGTGGTCTGGACGAAGCCCTGTACAGCGTGTCGCTGCGTGGCGTGTTCGATGGCTCGCGCACAGCCGACGAAACTGCGGGCAAGCCCCATCCGCTGATGTTGCATGAGCTGATGGGCGAGTTCGATGTGGCGCCCGAGCGCGTACTCATGATCGGCGACACCACGCACGACCTGCAGATGGCGCGCAACGCCGGTTGCGCCAGCCTGGGCGTGAGCTACGGCGCGCATGCCCCCGACGCCTTTGGCGCGCTGGGCCCCTTGTACATCGCACAATCGGTTGCCGACCTGCACGACTGGCTTGCCCGCGAAGCATGAGGCATCCCCCTGTGGTGCTATGCGCCTTCCCCCTTCTCTCGTCTCGCTGCGCGAAGCGGGAAGGGGGCCGCCACCGGCGCGGCGGGGCGGCCCTTGCGCGGTGGCCGCTGGCTTGCGGCGTGCCGGTTTCAGGCGCCGTGGGTCTCGCATGTTGCATTGGATGACAAAAATGACAACGGACTTTTCACGAGCAATTCCCCTGTGTCCCAGCGCCGATCTGCACGAAGGCAGCCTGGCCGTGCCCTTCGATGTGGTGTACGCGGGCGAGACCTGCCGCGCTTTTGCCGTCCGCTTCCAAGGGAGCGTTCATGCCTACCTGAACCGCTGCGCCCATGTACCCATGGAAATGGACTACCAGGAAAACCGCTTCTTCGATGACAGCGGGCGCTGGCTGTTGTGCGCCACCCATGGAGCCACTTATGCACCCGACACCGGGACCTGCGTGGCAGGCCCTTGCCGGGGCGGGCTGGTGAAGATCGTCCTTACCGAAAGCGAAGGCATGGTGCACTGGCATACTGCGAACCACATCCAGCCCATTGAGTTTTGATATGACCGAGCCCAACCAGTTTCCTTCGAGTGGATCTGAGCAAAAACACGCTGCAGCGCCCGATTTGTGGGCGAAAGCAGCTACCGATACAGGAGCAAAATCAGCCGACGCCCAGGCCCCGGGCTGGGAGCGGTCCGTCCTTGAAAAGCTGGCATTTGCGGCCCTGAACGAGCAGCGCGCGGCGCGGCGTTGGCGCATTTTTACGCGGTTTTGCTGGCTGGCGTTTTTTGGTGCCCTCACTTGGGCGCTGATGTCGACCAATATGGCCGCATCGTCCAACAAGAGCACGCCGCACACTGCGGTGGTCGATATCAAAGGCGAAATTGCCGCAGGAGCCGACGCCAGTGCTGAATACGTGGTGGCAGCCATGCGCAGTGCCTTTGAAGACGAAGGCTCCAGGGCGGTGGTGCTGCTGATCAATTCACCCGGCGGGAGTCCCGTGCAGGCCGGCATGATCAACGATGAAATCGTGCGTCTCAAGGCCAAACACGGCAAGCCCGTGTATGCCGTGGTCGAGGAAACCTGCGCCTCGGCGGCGTACTACATTGCCGCTGCCGCCGACGAAATTTATGTGGACAAGGCCAGTATTGTGGGCAGCATCGGCGTGCTCATGGACGGCTTCGGATTCACCGGCACCATGGAGAAACTGGGTGTGGAACGGCGCCTGCTGACGGCGGGCGAAAACAAGGGTTTTCTTGATCCCTTTAGCCCACAGACCGAAAAACAGCGCGCCTATGCGTTGGCCATGCTCGACCAGATCCACCAGCAATTTATCGCTGTGGTCAAGGCAGGCCGGGGCGACCGGCTCAAGAATACGCCCGACACCTTCAGTGGCCTGTTCTGGACGGGTCAGCAGGCCATTGAGTTGGGGCTGGCCGACCAGCTAGGCAATCTTGACTATGTGGCGCGCGAGGTGGTCAAGGCTGAAGACATCATCGATTACACCCGCCATGAAAACGTGGCCGAGCGCCTGGCCAAGCGTTTTGGCGCTGCCATCGGCGCAGGGGCCGTGCAGGCGGCCCGTTCGTTCGTGCCGCAACTGCGCTAAAACCCTGGGCGCTGCCCGAGGCTGCGCAGGGCGGCCGCCTTAAATCACCGACAATGCAGCAATGAACTGGCTCAATGAAGTGAAATGGGATGCGCAGGGACTGGTGCCCGTGATCGCGCAGGAAAAGGGCACAGGCGACGTGCTCATGTTTGCCTGGATGAACCGCGAGGC
>JAUYGP010000663.1 GCA_030690515.1 Giesbergeria sp. | reverse complement strand
GGCGCCCCAGCCCGGGCCGCCGTATTCCTGGGGCCAGTGGTTGGCGAGCCAGCCGCGCTCGTTGAGGATGGCGTGCCATTCCTCCTGGTCGGCTTTGGACAGGCGCTGCCCGGCCTTGACCTTGCCGGCAATGTGCTGGGGCAGCTTGTCTTTCAGGAAGGCCTGGACTTCCTCGCGGAAGGCCTGCTCTTCGGGGGTGAATTGGAGATCCATGCGTGGGTGCCTCGTGTCAATGCTTTATTTTTGATAGCTGGTTACGCTTGATTTCATTGGTTTTCAGCATCTTTCTTTGCTGAATCCCTTGTCAATAAAGCGCCGCCAGCTCCTGTTTTTGAATCAGGCGGCCTTGTTCAGGCTGTCGAAATTGCGACCCTCGGCCACCAGCTTTTCCAGCAGCGGCGCGGGCTTCCAGAACAGCGGGTCTTCCTGGGCGAACTCCCGCAGGTCGGCCAGCACCTGGGGCAGGCCCACCATGTCGGCGTACTTCATCGGGCCGCCCCGGTGGCGCGGGAAGCCATAGCCCGACAGGAAGGTCACGTCCACGTCGAGCGGGCGCAGGGCGATGCCCTCTTCCACCACCTTGGCGCCTTCGTTGATCATGGCGGCCATGTAGCGGCGCATGATTTCCTCGGGCGTGAACTTGCGCGGCGTGACGCCCTTCTTCGCGCGCTCGGCGTCCACGATGGCCAGCACCTCGGGGTCGGGCATGCCGGTGCGCGCGCCGTTGGCATACAGGTAAAAGCCCCGTCCGGTCTTCTGGCCGAACCAGCCGCGCTCGCAGATGCGGTCGGCCACCTCGACATAGCGCGCCTTCGGGTCGCGCGTGGCGGCCCGGCGCCGTTTGCGCGTGGCCCAGCCGATGTCGCCGCCGGCCAGATCGGTCACCTGGAATGGCCCCATGGGGTAGCCAAAGCCGCGCACGGCCTCGTCAATCTCGTAGGGGCTGGCGCCGTCTTCCATCATGTAGTCGGCCACCTGCTTGTACACGGCGAGGATGCGGTTGCCTATGAAGCCGTCGCACACGCCAGCGCGCACGGGGATCTTCTTCATGCGCTTGGCCAGCTCGAAGGCGGTGGCCACCACGTCCGGACTGACCCGCGCGGGCACGACGATCTCCAGCAGCTTCATGATGTGGGCCGGGCTGAAGAAGTGCAGGCCGATCACGTCCTGCGGGCGCGCGGTGGCAGCGGCGATGGCGTCGATGTCGAGGTAGGAGGTGTTGGTGGCCAGCACGGCGCCGCTCTTGCACACGCGGTCCAGCTCCTTGAACACAGCCTTCTTGACCTCGATGTCCTCGAACACGGCCTCGATCACCAGGTCCACCTGGGCGATGTCGTCGTACGAGGTGCTGGGGGTGTAGCGCGCCATGGTGGCGGCCTTGGCATCAGGGGTCATGCGGCCCTTGGCGATCAGGCCGTCATAGATCTTCTCGACATTGGCCTGGCCACGCGCGATGGAATCCTGATCGCGCTCGATCATGGTCACGTGCAGGCCCGCATCCAGCGCCGACACGGTGATGCCCGCGCCCATGGTGCCGCCGCCGATCACGGCGATGGTGTCGATGGAGCGCGGCGCGGCGGCCTGGGCCTCGGGGATGTTCGCGGCTTCGCGCTCGGCAAAGAGGGCATGGGCCAAGCCCTGGGATTGCAGGCTGTCGGCGCTGGCCTCGGCTTCGATGCTCATGCAAGGTTCTCCGGTCACTGATGGGATGAGCGATTGTTGTGCCGACAAACAATCTTGACAATTACATGAACCATTGACAGACTGTCAAAAGTTTTTATACAAACCCCATGGATCTGACCTCCCTGACGCTGCTGGTGGAAATCATCGACGCCGGCAACCTGAGCCAGGCCGCGCGCAAGCTCAAGATGACGCGCGCCAACGTGAGTTACCACCTCAACCAGTTGGAGAAGTCGGTGGGCGTGCAGCTGGTGCGCCGCACCACGCGCCGCGTGGAGCCTACCGAGGTGGGCCTGCGCCTGGTCGAGCACGGCCGCAACATCCAGAACGAGGTGCTCGCCGCGCGCGAAACCATCACCACCCTGGGCCAGGGCCTGCAAGGCCGCGTGGGCCTGAGCGTGCCCAGCGGCTACGGGCAGATGGTGATGTCGGACTGGCTGATCGAGTTCAAGCGCCTCTACCCCGGCATCGTGCTCGACGTGCTGTTCGAGAACCGCGCCGACAACCTGCGCGACGAGGTGGACATCGCCATCCGCGTGATGCCCGAGCCGCCGCCCGCGCTGGTGGCGCGCGAGCTGGGGCTGGTGCGCTACCTGGCCTGCGCCTCGCGGGGGTTCGTGGAGCAGCATGGCCTGCCGGGCACGCTGGAGCAACTGCGCAGCACGCCGGTGATCACCTCGGGCGTGGTGGGCAAGCAGTTGCGCCTGAGTGCCTACCGGGGCGACGAGCGCCAGGAAATCATGCTGGAGCCCACGCTGATTTCCGAGCACTTCCCGTTCCTGCGCCAGGGCATCCTGGCCGGGCTGGGCCTGGGGCTGGTGCCCGACTACGTGGTGGCGGACGCCATCGCCTCGGGCGAGGTGCTGACCACGCTGCAGGATTACCGCCTGAGCATCTTCGGCACGCGCATGTACCTGCTGTACATGCCGGGCCGCTACCAGACGCACGCCGTGCGCACCTGTATCGATTTTTTGCTCGATAAGGGGCGTCCGCAGATGCTGCCTGCGCCCCATTGATCACTTCGCTCAGTCTGCCTCCCGGTTGCCTCCCTGTGCGTTGTCCACGCGCTGCATGTTCTCCAGCAGCTTGAGCAGGTAATGCAAGGTGTGGGTGATGTCATTCACCGAGAACCCGGCCAGGGCTTCCTCGTAGTAGCCATGGATCTTGGGCTGCGCCTCCACCAGCCACACCCTGCGTCCCGAGTCGGTCATCGTCACCAGGCGTGATCGGCGGTCGCGCGGGTCGGGCGCGGAAGCGATGTGGCCATCGCGCTCCATGCGGCTGATCAGGCCCGACAGATTTTGCCGACTCACCATCAGATAGCGCGCCAGATCGCCCACGCTCATGCCTTCGGCCACCTGGGGTCTTGAAAGAGCGCCCAGCACCGCCCATTGCTGCGTCGTGAGCCCCTCTGATTCCACGGCCCGGGTGCCGGTTTTATGCAACATGTTTGCGCATTGATAGAGCCGGAAGAAAACCCTGTTGGCAAGATCGGTACGGGTGCTAAGTGTTTTTTCCATAGGGAAAACCATAAGTTCTTGTGAAAGTAGAAATGAAGCTCTTGCATTCGAAAGAAATATATATGACAATATCTTTACTTAATTGTGCCGAAAAAACAAGGCGCATGAACCCGACGATAGCAAGCTTGGCAACCCATGGAGAACGATATGCAAAGATTTCAGGGCAAGACGGTTGTGGTGACCGGTGGCGGTGGTGGCATTGGCGGCGCGGCATCGCGCCGCTTTGCGGCGGAGGGGGCCAAG
>JAUYGP010000660.1 GCA_030690515.1 Giesbergeria sp. | reverse complement strand
GTCTGGCGAAGGCCCTGTGCGCGTCATCAACGGCTATTTCGTCAACGGCCAGGAGCCCGGCAGCGACAAATTTGCCTACAAGATGCGCTGGCTGGCCGCGTTGCACGACTGGGTGCGTACCGAGCTGGCAGCCCACCCCCGCCTGGTGCTGCTGGGCGATTTCAACGTGGCCCCGGAAGATCGCGACTCGTACGATCCGGAGGGCCTGCGCGAAACCATCCACCACACCAGCGAGGAACGCGCGCATTTTCAGGCCCTGCTGGGCCTGGGGCTGACAGACGCCTACCGGCTGTTCGAACAGCCCGAGAAAAGCTATTCGTGGTGGGACTACCGCATGCTGGGTTTCCAGAAAAACCGGGGGCTGCGCATCGACCACATTCTGGTGAGCCAGGCCCTGCGCGCTGCGGTGACGGCCTGCACCATTGACCGCGCACCGCGCAAAAACACCCAGCCCAGCGACCATGCGCCCGTGGTCGTCACGCTCGGTTGAAATGCTCCACTATTTATAGCTTATAGCGCTTTACCATCAAGCGTTAGAGCGGGTTTTTATCATCAATTTTTGTCTCTAGACCCAGTTCCTGGATCTTGCGCGTGATGGTGTTGCGCCCAATGCCCAGGCGCTGCGCGGCCTCCATACGCCGCCCGTGGGTGGCGTCCAATGCAGCGCAGATCAGGCGCGACTCGAATCGGTGCATCAGCCTGTCCCATACATCGCCCTGGGCGTTGGACAAGAGCACCTGCAGTTCGGCATCCAACGCCTGCTCCCACGTCGGCACCGCCATGGCGGCTGCATGGGACACCGGTTGCCCTGAGCCAACTGTGGGCCCGGTCTCTGGCACAACGTGCACCGGTACGGATACGGAGGTCGGCGCTGGTGCGGCGGGCGCAGACGGACTGAGGGCAGATGCATCCTGAGGGCTGGACTGCAGCACCTCGGGCGGCAGATCCTGCACCGAGATCACTTGCGCAGGCGCCATGACGGAGAGCCAGTGGCAGATGTTCTCCAACTGGCGCACATTGCCCGGGAAGGCGAACCGTCCCAAGCGTGCCAGCGCAGCATCGTCGATGCGCTTGGGCTCCACGCCCAGTTGGCGCGCGCTCACCTGCAAGAAATGCCGGGTGAGCATGGGCACGTCTTCAGCGCGCTCCCGCAGCGCCGGTAGCCGCAAGCGAATGACGTTGAGACGGTGAAACAGATCTTCACGGAACGCCCCATCCCTTACGCGCTGCTCCAGATTCTGGTGGGTGGCGGCAATCACGCGTACATGGGACTTGACGGCGGCATGCCCACCCACGCGGTAGAACTGCCCATCCGACAGCACGCGCAACAGCCGTGTCTGCAAATCGAACGGCATGTCGCCGATTTCATCGAGAAACAGCGTTCCGCCCTCGGCCTGCTCAAACCGCCCGCGCCGCTGCGTCTGCGCTCCGGTGAAGGCTCCGCGTTCATGGCCGAACAGCTCTGACTCCAGCAGATCCTTGGGGATGGCTGCCGTATTGATGGCCACAAACGGTCCCTGTGCGCAGGGTGAGTGCTTATGCAGAGCACGGGCCACCAATTCCTTGCCCGAGCCGGATTCTCCGGTGATAAGCACCGTGACCTGGCTTTGGCTCAGCCGTCCAATGGCGCGAAACACATCCTGCATGGCGCTCGCCTGGCCCAGCATCTCGGGCGCCACGTCCTGACTGACCTGCGCCACGTCCTCACGCTGGCTCTCCTGCACGGCACGGCGGATGAGTTCCACCGCCTTGGGCAGATCAAACGGCTTTGGCAGGTATTCAAAGGCACCACGCTGAAAGGCCGACACGGCACTGTCCAGATCGGAATAGGCCGTCATGATGATGACTGGCAAGCCCGGCTGGAGCGCATGCACCTTCTCCAGCAATTGCAGGCCCGTACCGCCCGGCATGCGAATATCGCTCACCAGCACCTGTGGCCCGGGCAGATCGGTATCACCCGCGCTCTGTGCCGCTAGAGCGTCGAGCACCTCACGGGGGTTGGTAAAGCTGCGCGTAGGCAGGTTTTCGCGCGCCAGCGCCTTCTCGAGCACAAAGCGAATCGAGGGATCGTCATCTACTATCCAGATCGGCTTCATGGGTGGTCAAACTTTCACTGGTTGCGTGTGTAGAAGCCTCAGGGCAAGGGGATCAGGATCCGAAAGTCGGTGCGTCCCGGCGCACTCTCGCATTCGATCAATCCATGGTGCTGCTGCACAAAAGTTTGCGCCAGCGTCAACCCTAACCCCGAACCGCCGTCGCGGCCCGACACCAGCGGGTAGAAGATTCTGTCCCGAATGGCATCGGGCACGCCCGGCCCGTTGTCGATCACATGCAATTCCAGTGCCAGTTTGTAGCGCTGACGGCCAAAAGTGACTTGCCGCGTCACGCGCGTGCGCAGTGTGATGCAGGCGTCACCCTGCACAATTCGGTCGGCCAGCGCCTGCGCGGCGTTCTGGACGATGTTGAGCAACGCCTGGATGAGCTGCGCACGGTCACCCCGAAACTCGGGAATCGAGGTGTCGTAGTCGCGCTGCACCCGCAGGCCCTGCGGATGCTCCACCAGAATGAGCGAACGCACGCGCTCGCAGACCTCATGGATATTGACGTCGCCCACTTGGTGCGGGTGGCGGTGCGGCGCCAGCAGGCGATCCACCAAGCTTTGCAGGCGGTCCGCCTCGTGCACGATCACCTGTGTGTACTCGGCCAGATCGGGGCTTTGCAGTTCCATCTCCAGCAACTGCGCGGCCCCCCGGATACCGCCCAGTGGGTTTTTGATCTCGTGCGCCAGATTGCGAATCAGCTCTTTGTGCGCCTGGGCTTGCTCCAGCAAACGTTCTTCTCGATCCTGGCGTACCTGCTGCTCCAAGGGCCACAGCTCTACCAGCACCTCGCCCTGAACGTCTGTGGGAGCCACGTTCACATGCACAGGCACGGGCTCCTGGTGCAGGCGCTTGAGGTTGGCCTCATAGCGCAGTGCGGCAAAATCGTTGCTGCTGGCCGCCAGCAAAGCCGTTTGCAGCAAAGCAGGATCAGTGAAAAATTGCGTGAAGTCAGCGCCTTCGAGAATGCGGCGCGACATGCCCATGTGCTGCTCCAGCGCAGCGTTGGCGTAGAGCACCGATCCATCGGCACGCAGCACGGCCACCAGCAGCGACAGCATGTCCAGCGCCTGCAGCAGGCGCTGCTGCCCGTGTGGGGCGTTGGCGGCCATTACCTGGCGATCAGGGAGACGGCAGACGCGCCAGTTCGCGCTTGATACCCGCAATGTCGCTCTCGCTGCGGGCCAAGTTGGACTTGATCTCGGCCGTGCGCTCCGCGTAACGCTGGGTATTGCGCAGATCGAGCGCGTTGCGCTCGGGCGCCCCATTGTTGTATTCCTTGGTCAGTTCAGCGTGGCGTCCTTCGGCCTTGCGCAATTCAGACTCCAGGATGGCTCGCGCATCAGCGTCACGCGCACGCTGGTCGTTGGGGTTCACGCGGGGGGCAGAAGGCGGCGAAGTAGACTGCTTTGGGGCGGCCCCTGCGCCACTGGCCGGGGCACTGCGCACGCCCTCCACCACCGTGATGTTGCCTCCTTCAACCAGCTTGCAGCCACGCTCCTTGGCTTGATTGGCGTTGTTGGTGTACTCGTTGCCGCAGCGATAAATACGATCCTGCGCGCCCGCTGGCGCCGCCATCAGGGCAAGAAAGGTCAGGGCAGGTAGCGAAGTGAGAAAGGTTTTTTTCATACGGTGTGCTCGCACGCATCGTGCAGGGTTGCATCAGAGTATCCCCCAAACAGAGTCGATCTCCAATGCACGGTGGCCATGGATCTGCAACCAAATGCCATGAGATGCCCCATGAACCGCAGGGTTCCCCAGAAAAAAAGCGGCCCGAAGGCCGCCTTGCTTACGCTACACGAAAAGCACTTTGCGCTTACAGCGAATAGTACATGTCGAATTCGGCAGGGTGCACCGACATGCGCATGCGGGTCACTTCGGTCATCTTCAGCTCAATGTAGGCGTCAAGCATGCTGTCGGAGAACACGCCGCCCTTGGTCAAGAACGCACGGTCTTTGTCCAAGCATTCCAGCGCCTGGTCCAGGCTGTGGCACACGGTGGGCACCAGCTTGTCTTCTTCTGGGGGCAAGTGGTACAGGTCTTTGGTGGCAGCTTCGCCCGGATGGATCTTGTTCTCCACGCCATCCAGTCCAGCCATCAACAAGGCTGCGAAGCCCAGGTAGGGGTTCATCAGTGGATCGGGGAAACGGGCTTCCACGCGACGGCCCTTGGGGTTGGCCACAAACGGAATGCGGATCGAAGCGGAACGGTTCTTGGCCGAGTAAGCCAGCTTCACAGGCGCTTCGAAGTGGGGAACCAGGCGCTTGTAGCTGTTGGTGCCAGGGTTGGTGATGGCGTTCAGGGCACGTGCGTGCTTGATGATGCCGCCGATGTAGTACAGGGCGAAATCCGACAGCCCGGCATAGCCGTCGCCAGCGAACAGGTTCTTGCCGTCTTTCCACACGGACTGGTGCACGTGCATGCCGGAACCGTTGTCGCCATGGTAAGGCTTGGGCATGAAGGTGGCGGTTTTACCGTAGGCGTTGGCCACGTTGTGGATCACATACTTTTGCAGCATGGTCCAGTCAGCGCGTTCTACCAGGGTGCTGAAACGGGTGCCAATTTCGTTCTGGCCAGCGCCTGCCACTTCGTGGTGGAACACTTCGACCGGAATACCCAGGGATTCGAGAATCAGGGACATCTCGGCGCGCATGTCTTGGGTGCTGTCGACCGGGGGAACGGGAAAGTAGCCGCCCTTGACCGTGGGACGGTGGCCACGGTTGCCGCCTTCGAGCTTGGAGCCGGTATTCCAGGGGGCTTCGTACTCGTCGATCTCGTAGAAAGTGTTGTTGGGCTCCGTGCTCCAACGTACGCCATCAAAAATGAAGAACTCAGGCTCAGGACCGAAAAAGGCGGTATCACCAATACCGGAAGCCTTGAGGTAGGCTTCGGC
>JAUYGP010000658.1 GCA_030690515.1 Giesbergeria sp. | reverse complement strand
CGTGCAGTGGCCCTGCAACGCAAGCACCCCGCCCGAGGGCACAGTCACCATGCACGTGGACCGCTTTGTGCGCGGCAAGGGGCGCTTCATGGTCACACAGTATGTGGCGACGGACGAGAAGGTCACGCGGCGCTTTCCGCTGCTGCTGACCACGGGGCGCATCCTGTCGCAGTACAACGTGGGCGCGCAGACGCGGCGCACCGACAACGTACAGTGGCACAGCGAAGACCGGCTGGAGATCCACCCCCACGACGCCGAGGAGCGGGGCATCCGCAACGGCGACTGGGTGGGCATCCAGAGCCGCGCAGGCGAGACGGTGTTGCGCGCCGAGGTGTCGGCACGCATGCAGCCGGGCGTGGTGTACACCACCTTCCACTTCCCCGAATCGGGCGCCAACGTCATCACCACCGACAACTCCGACTGGGCCACCAACTGCCCCGAGTACAAGGTGACGGCCGTGCAGGTCATGCCGGTGATGCAACCCTCGGCATGGCAAAAAGAAAACCAGCGCTTTGACCAGGTGCAGCAGCAATTGCTGGCCGCACGCACGGGTTTGGTCGCACAGGAATAATGAGGCAGAGGCCCCCATGCAACGACGCAAAACACACCACCCCCTGATGCCCCCATCCCAGGCGGTGGCCTTCTGCGAGGGCGCCCGCGCACTGCCCGTGCGCGGCGTGCGCGGCGGCAACGACTACAGCGTGGACGACTGGGTGGCCGATGAGGTGCCCGTGGCGCTGGAATACAACGGCATCTCGCACACCGTGATGCTGGCCACGCCGCTCGACCTGGCCGATTTCGCGCTGGGTTTTTCGCTCAGCGAGGGCATCCTGTCAGACGCCAGCGAGCTGTATGGCGTGGAGGAAGAAGCCTCCGAGCTCGGTATCACGCTGCACCTGTCGGTGGCGGCAGGGGCGTTTGCGCGCCTGAAAGAGCGCCGCCGCTCCATGACGGGCCGCACCGGCTGTGGGCTGTGTGGCACCGAGAGCCTGGCCCAGGTGGCGCGCACCTTGCCACCCCTTCCATCGATTGCCGACACCGGCCCACTCGACCGCGCCGCCATTGCCCGCGCCATGTCGCAGTTCTGCGAACTGCAAACCCTGCAGCAGGCCACGGGCGCCGTGCATGCGGCCGCCTGGTGCAGCGCGGGCGGCGAGGTACGCTGGCTGCGCGAGGACGTGGGCCGCCACAACGCGCTTGACAAGCTCATCGGTGCGCTGGCGCTGAACAACGTGAACGCGGCGCAAGGCTTCATCGCCGTCACCAGCCGCGCCAGCTTCGAGATGGTGCAAAAGACGGCCGCTGCCGGGGTGCCCCTGCTGGCCGCCGTGTCGGCCCCCACGTCGTTTGCCGTGACCACCGCCGAGCGCGCCGGTCTCACCCTGGTGGGCTTTGCGCGCCAGCAGGACCTGGTGGTCTACTGCGGCCCCGAACGCCTGGGCTGGGGCCCGCTGGGCGTCAACCCCTTGAACAAAACCACACCCCATGCACACTGATCCCCTGGTCAAGATGGCCAACCAGATTGCCGCCTTTTTCGACGCCATGCCCGACCGCGCCGAAGCGCTCGAAGGCGTGGCGCTGCACATTCGCAAGTTCTGGGTGCCGCGCATGCGCCAGCGTTTTCTGGCCCATGTGGACAGCGGCGGCGCAGGGCTGCACCCGCTGGTGCTGCAATCGGTGCAGGCGCACCGGGCGGTCTTGGAATAAGAGGGGCCCAGGAAACCCGCGCCGTTCTGACGATTTCGGCATACACTCCATATGCCATCCATTTAGATGGTTTATGGAGTTAAATGAGCGAAATCCTTCCCGCGGACGCACCCAAGCTGCGCGTACCCGAAAACGAAAAAGTCACCATCAACCTCGGCTACGTGGACCTGGGCCACATTGATTTGCTGGTGGCCGAGGGCTTTTACAGCAACCGCACGGATTTCATCCGCACTGCCATCCGCAACCAGCTCGCTGCGCAGCAAGAAGCCGTACGGCAAGTCATCACGCGCAAAGCGCTGGTTCTGGGCTTGCAGCGCTTTGGCCGCTCCGAGCTTGAGGCGGTGCGCCGCGCCGGAGAAGCGCTGGACATTCGCGTGCTGGGCCTGGCCGTGATCGAGGCCGATGTGAGTGCGGACCTGGCCAGCGCCACCATTGCTTCGCTGACCGTGCTGGGGGCTCTTCAGGCGAGTGCCGAAGTCAAATCCGCCTTGCGCGGGAGGATGCAAACATGAACGGACTTCCCTTTGCGCAGCCCGGCGCCCCTGCATTGCCCGCGTCCATGGCCGAGGCGCTGGCGCTGGTGCGCCGTGGTGAGTTGCAACGCGCCAGCAGCCTGCTGATGAAGGGTTTGCAGGGCGGTGCTGAGCGCGCCGAGCCCGCAAGCGGCCCCCACACCGCCGCTGCGCGCTTTCGCCGCCGCGACATCGAGGACGTGGACGACATTCGTGCCACGTCAACGGCACCCGTGTGGCCACGTGCTCCGGCCCACACGCAAGGGCGTGCGCGCTTCTCCAGCGTCGCGTTTCGGCATGGCGGCGCCGATCACCCGTTTCATTTGTACGTGCCAGCGAGCGCCGCGCCGCCCGCCGGTCGCGCTGTCATTCTGATGCTGCACGGCTGCACACAGGATGCCCAAGATTTCGCCCAAGGCACACGCATGAATGCCCAAGCGGAGCGGACGAGCGCACTGGTGCTCTACCCCACGCAGCAGCGCGCAGCAAACCACAACGGCTGCTGGAACTGGTTTCGCCCCGAGGATCAACGCGCCGGGGCAGGGGAGCCTGCCCTGCTGCTGGCCATGCTTGGGCATGTGATGGCGACCGAGGCGGTGGACCCGCGGCGCGCTTATGTGGCCGGGCTTTCCGCAGGCGGTGCCATGGCGGCCGTGCTGGCGCGCGAGTACCCCGAGGTGTTTGCTGCGGTCGGCGTGCATTCAGGGCTGGCAGCCGGGGCGGCGCACAACATGATGGGCGCACTCTCGGCCATGAAAGGCGGCGCCAAAGGGTATGCGCCCGGCACGCAGGGTGGCACCCCTGCTGTGCCACTCATCGTCTTCCATGGCGACCGCGACACCACCGTGCACCCGCGCAACGGCGAGCAGCTGCTCGGCGCTGCGGCGCCGCGCGGAATGGCGGAAACCCAATCCGGCCACAGCGGAGATGGGCAGCGCTACACACGAACCCTTGTTCGTTCTTCGGACACAAAGACCGTACAGGCCGAACACTGGCTGCTGCACGGCGCAGGCCACGCCTGGTCCGGCGGTGATGCACGCGGCAGCCACGCCAGCGCCACGGGGGTGAATGCCTCACAGGAGATGCTGCGTTTCTTCATGGAGCGCCCACGGGTGGACAAAAGCAGTTTTTGACTGATGAACGCCGGTTTTGCTCTATATTCAATAGCTACAAGCGCTTACCAGTTAAGCGTTGTAAGCCATTTTTATCCAACTTTTCCGCACCCTCATGTCCGATCGCATCGCCGTTATCGACTTTGAAACCACGGGCAGTTCGCCCGGCCAGGGTGCGCGCGCGACCGAGGTCGCCATCGTGATCGTCGAGCGCGGGCTGGTGGTGGACAGCTACCAAAGCCTGATGAACGGTGGGGTGTGGGTGCCGCCCTTTATCACCCAGCTGACCGGCATCACCAACGCCATGGTGGCCGAGGCGCCTCCGGCGTCTGAAGTGATGGCGCAGGCCAGCCGCTTTGTGGGCGACACGCCGCTGGTGGCACACAACGCACCGTTTGACCGGGGCTTCTGGCAAGCCGAACTGGCGCGCGCCGGGTGCGCAGCGGCGCAGCCTTTTGCGTGCACGGTGCGGCTCTCGCGCCGCCTGTACCCCGAAGCGCCCAACCACCAGCTCGGCACGCTGGCGCGCTTTCACCGGCTGCCCAGCGCGGGCCGCGCACACCGGGCGCTGGCCGATGCGCAGGTCACGGCCGCGCTGCTGCTGCGCATACAGCAGGACCTGGGCGAGCGCTGGGGCGTGGCCGCGCCGGGGCACGATTTTTTGATGGCGCTGCAGGCCTGCGCCAAGGCACGGCTGCCGGGCTTTATGGCCCAGCACGGCGCTGTTCAAGCAGTGCGGCGATAGACCAGCAGGCGGCCTTTGTACAGGGGGCGGTGCGCGGTGGCGGCGGTATCGAGCCGCAGCTCCGTCAAACCAAAACCCATGGCCAGCATCTGCCGTGAAAACGCCGACCGGTTGCCGCGGTCGGGGTCCACGATCCACACCTCGGCGTCGGCCTGGGCGTGGCGGCCTATGAAGCCCGCCAGCGCCATGCTGGCGTCGCGGTCGTACAGCAGGTCGCTGCCAACGAGCAGGTCGTAGCGCCCACGCAAGGTGGTGGAGTGGGCGCCAAACCCGGCGCTGGATTCGGCGGCGTCCCACGCACCATGCCGGTATTTCATGGGCGCCAGGCCATTGAGGCGCAGGTTGTTGCGCAAAAAACGCGCGGTCAGCGGGTGGCTGTCGCTGGCGGTGATGTCCATGCCCAGGCGGTGCGCCACCAGGCTGGGTAGGGCCAGGCCGCAGCCCATCTCCAACACCCGTTCGCCCAGCCGCACGGCGCGCAGCGCCAGACGCGTGGCCAGTTGTCCGCCCGACGGCCAGAGCAAGCCAAACAAGGGCCAGGTGGCCGACGAGATGCCCAGACGCTCGGCCAGGCCCAGCGGGTCGGCGAACTGCTGGCGGTCGAGCAGGGAGCGAATATGCAGGTTGTCTACGCCCGCCACGGCAATGCTCTCTTGCTTGGTTTCATAGCCGGGCATGGTGGGGGGTGCGAAGCCTGCTTGAGTGGCTTCGGAGGGGTGCGGGGTGGGCGGCCATTATGCGCGTGCAGTGCGCGGCAAGGCTGCACGCCTTGCGCCATCTGCCGATAATGGGCCGCCTCTACCCACTGCAAAGGTTTCCCCCCATGTCGTTGCTGATCCTTGGACTGGTTCTTTTTCTCGGCGTGCATTCCGTGCGCATCGTGGCCGATGGCTGGCGCACGCGCATGCTTGCAAGTTGGGGCGAAGGCCGTTGGAAGGGCCTGTATTCGCTGCTGTCCTTCGCCGGCCTGGGGCTCATCGGGTGGGGTTACAGCCTGGCGCGCCAGGACCCGGTGGTTCTGTGGTCACCGCCTGTGGCCATGCGCCATGTGGCCTCGCTGCTAACGCTGGGGGCCTTCGTTCTGCTGGCAGCGGCCTACGTGCCACGCAATACCTTCAAGGCCCGGATGCACCACCCCATGGTGCTGTCGGTGAAGGTATGGGCACTGGCGCACTTGCTCTCTAACGGCAACCTGGCCGATGTGCTTTTGTTTGGTGGTTTTTTGCTGTGGGCCGTGCTGGACTTTCGCGCCGCCCGCCTGCGCGACCGCGCGCAGGGCACCGCCTACCCCAGCGGCACGCTGGCCGGTACGGCCATGACAGGGGTGCTGGGCCTCGTGGCCTGGGCGGCATTCGCCTTCTGGGGCCATGCGCTGCTGATCGGTGTCTCGCCCATGGGCCGGTAAGCTATCAACACTCAACCTTGAGGAGTTTCTCCATGCGCGGCAATATCGCAGCCATCGTGCTGATTCTGGCGGGCGGCTTCATGCTGCTGACCAACCTGGGCGTGATCGACATCAGCCTGCGCGAACTGCTGCGCACCTGGTGGCCGCTCATTTTGATTGCAGTGGGTGTGGGCCTGTTCTTTACACCCGATCGGTTGAAGAAGTAAAATGCTATTTATTTGATAGCTTGTACCGCTTATCCATCAATCGCTAGAGGCACTTTTGATGTATTTTTCTATGCCACCACCGCACGCCCGGTTGCGGGCCCTGCTAGGCTTGGCACTGGTTTGCGCCCTGTTGCTGGGCGGCTGCAGCACCACGCCGCCGTACCGCCCCGCGCCCACCCGGGCCGCACAGCTGTCGGACGAGCAGGCACACGACATCGCCATTCATGCACTGGGCCTGGTGGGCACGCCCTACCGCTATGGGGGCAACACCCCCGACACCGGTTTTGACTGCAGCGGCCTGATTGGCTATGTGTACCGCCACCGCGTGGGCACTGCACCCCCGCGCACCGTCGCACAACTGAACGACTGGGGCCAGCCTGTGGATGCAGGCGAGTTGCGCACCGGCGACCTGGTGGTTTTTGGCACGGGCCGCCGGCCTACGCATGCCGGCATCTATGTGGGCGAAGGGCGCTTTGTGCATGCGCCTTCGAGCGGCGGCGACGTGCGGCTGGACCAACTGCAGTCGCGCCACTGGTCGCGCCAAAATCCGGCCTTCCGCAGGCCCTGAGATAGAGCGCCCCCTGTGTCGCTTCGCTCCTTCCCCCTCTCTGCTTCGCTTCGCTCGCGCAGGGGGACGCCACCCGTGCCGCAGGGCGGCCCTTGCACAGCGGCCGCTGGACTGGAGTGCGCCAGGGGCATGAACTGCGGGTGATGCGCAGCACAATCGATCACTGAAATGCGCGGCCGGGCCGTGCGCTCCTCCATCCACGCGACAATTGGGGGCATGACCACCCATGCCCATCGCCCCGACATCCCGCTGTCCACCCTGGACACCACCCGCATTGACGACACCCGCATCAAGGCCGTGCGACCCCTGATCACCCCGGCGCTGCTACAGGAATGGCTGCCCGCCCCCGACGCCGCCCAGGCGCTGGTGGAGAGAAGTCGCGCTGCCCTCTCGCGCGTGCTGCACGGGCAGGACGATCGGCTCATCGTGGTGGTGGGGCCCTGCTCCATCCACGACCATGGCCAGGCCATGGAGTACGCGCACGCGCTGAAAACCCTGGCCGATACCCATGCAGACGATCTGTTGGTGGTGATGCGTGTGTACTTCGAAAAACCACGCAGCACCGTGGGCTGGATGGGCTACATCAACGACCCGCACCTGGAC
>JAUYGP010000657.1 GCA_030690515.1 Giesbergeria sp. | reverse complement strand
GCAGCCGGTTTTTTCTACTGGAGTGATGTTGATGTCTGTGCGTTCCACCCGTATTCGCTTTTCCCTGCAACTGACGGCGGCTGCCGCACTGGCGGCCGCCTGTGGTGTGGCGGCAGCGCAGGATGTCAAGGTGGTCAAGCTGGGTCATGCAGGCCCCATCTCGGGCGGTATTGCCCACATTGGCAAGGACACCGAGAACGGTGTGCGCCTGGCCGTGGAAGACCTCAATGCCCAGGGCCTGGTGATTGGCGGCAAGAAGATCAAGTTTGAACTGGTGGCCGAAGACGACGGGGGCGATCCGCGCCAGGCCACCGCCGTGGCGCAAAAGCTGTGCGACCAGAACGTGGCGGGCCTGGTGGGGCACCTGCAGTCGGGTACCTCGATTCCGGCGGCCTCGGTGTATTCCCGCTGCGGCCTGCCCAACATCACGGCGTCGGCCTCCAACCCCGACCTGACCAAGCCTGGCTACAAAACCACCTTCCGCCTGATTGCCAACGACAACGCGCTGGGCGCCGATCTGGCGGTGTATGCAGCAGACACCCTCAAGCTCAAGAAAGTGGCCGTGATCGATGACCGCACGGCCTACGGGCAGGGCGTGGCGTCGGTGTTCAAGGCCACGGCGCTGCAAAAGGGCATGGCCGTGGTGGCCGAGGAGTTCACCAACGACAAGGCCACGGACTTCATGGCCATCCTCACCAAGATCAAGAGCACCAAGCCCGACGCCATCTTCTACGGCGGCCTGGATGCGCAGGCCGGCCCCATGCTGCGCCAGATGGTGCAGCTGGGCCTGGGAGACGCCAAATTCTTTGGCGGCGACGCTCTGTGCACCGAAAAGCTGCCGGAGCTGGCGGGCAAGTCCCCCATTCTCAAGAACGTGACCTGCGCCACGGGCGGCGCCTCGGTCGCCAAGATGCAGGGCGGTGCCGAATGGAAGAAGCGCTACGACGCCAAGTTCCCGGGCCAGTTCCAGATCTACAGCCCCTACGCCTACGACGCAGCCATGGTGCTGGCCGACGCCATGAAGCGTGCCGACTCGGTGGATCCCAAGGTCTATGCGCCGTTCATCAGCAAGACGCAGTACAAGGGCGTGACCGCCAACATCGCCTTTACTGCCAAGGGTGAACTGACCACGCCCGCCGTGACGCTCTATACCTACAAGGACAACGCCCGCGTGACGCTGAACTGACCCCGGGGCGTTTGGTCAACGGCCGCACTGCAGTTGGGCTGCGTGCGGCCGTTTTGCCGATACAGTGGCAGCTTTGAGAAATCCGAGGCCCGTATGCACCTGCCCGAATTGCGCATGACCCATCCGCAACGCACTAGGCGGCAGCCCCCATGCATGCGGCCCGTACAGGAGGTATGACATGCGCATGGCTTTTGGAATCGTATCTTTGTTGGTAGCGCTGGCGGTTGTCGGTATGGTGATCAAGAAGCAGTTGGCTGCCACGCGCACCGCCATCCCCGTGCTGCAGCCCGCTGCCGCCGCGTCGGAGCCTGCGAACGTGCGTCAGCAAAGCCAGCAGGTGCAAGAACAGTACCGCAAGGCCCTCGAAGGCGCCATGCAGCAGGCACGGCCCATGCCTGAAGATACTAAGTAAAAAGTGCCTCTAGCGCTTTATGGGTAAGCGATAACAGCTATCAAATGAATAGTATTAAAAGTAGCGACACCGATGCGCATTGGATGCGCCAGGCCCTGGCGCAGGCCCAGGCAGCCGGGCAGGCGGGCGAGGTGCCTGTGGGCGCGGTGGTGGTGCGCGGTGGCGAAGTCATCGCCACTGGCCGCAACGCCCCGGTGCAGGGACACGACCCCACGGCGCACGCTGAAATCATGGCCCTGCGCGCCGCAGCGCAGCGCCTGGGCAACTACCGGCTCGAAGGCTGCACGCTCTACGTCACGCTGGAACCCTGCGCCATGTGCAGTGGCGCCATGCTGCATGCGCGTGTGCCGCGCGTGGTGTTTGGCGCGGCTGACCCCAAAACGGGCGCCGCAGGCTCGGTGGTGGACCTGTTCGCCTCTCCGCAGCTCAACCACCAGACGCAGGTGCAGGGCGGGGTGTTGGCCGATGAATGCGCCGCGCTGCTGGCGGCGTTCTTTCGGGAGCGGCGCAGCCAGCAGCGGGCCGATGCCCGGGCGGCCCACCCGCTGCGCGACGATGCGCTGCGCACGCCTGATGCGTGCTTTGCCCACCTGCCAGGCTATCCCTGGCCCCCGCACTATGTGAGCGACCTGCCCGCGCTGGCAGGCCTGCGCTTGCACTACCTGGACGAAGGCCCGCAGGACGCGCCCATCACCTGGCTGTGCCTGCATGGCAACCCGGCCTGGAGCTACCTGTACCGGCGCATGCTGCCCGTGTTTACGGCGGCGGGCCACCGCGTGGTGGCGCCCGATCTGATCGGCTTTGGCCGCAGCGACAAACCCAAGAAGGCGTCGTTCCACACCTTCGACGGGCACCGCCAGGTGCTGCTGGAACTGGTGGAGCGGCTCGACCTGCAACGAGTGGTCCTGGTGGTGCAGGACTGGGGCGGCATTCTGGGCCTGACGCTGCCCATGGCCCTGCCCGAGCGCTTTGCCGGGCTGCTGGCCATGAACACCCTGCTGGCCACGGGCGATGTACCGCTGTCGCAGGGCTTTCTGGACTGGCGCCAGAT
>JAUYGP010000651.1 GCA_030690515.1 Giesbergeria sp. | reverse complement strand
GGTGCATCACTGGTGATGGTGCTGGTGATGCTGGCGCAGGAACTGACGGGCGACACCAGCGAAGACGAGGCTCCCCCCGCAGAAGCCGAAGCGTCTGACGGGTGGGCGTCTGTGCTGGGTGCTGTGGTGCTGTACAGCCCGGTGCTCGTGGCCTGCGGGCTGGGTTGCACCAAGGCGTGGCCCATGGTGCAAGGGCAGGTGTAGCAGGCCGCAGGCTTTCTGCAGCCCATTGCCAGCCTTTCGGCCGCCAGAGGCTCTGGCACAGATGACAATCCGTGCCAGCCGTCCACCGCCCTTTTTCTGTCTGAACCGCTCTCGGGGCGCTGGCAACCTTGCACCGTCCCCCCACTCCACCGCCCATGGCCACCGATTCCTTTGCCGACCTGCTGTCGATCTACATGCGCCGCATCCGCGCCAGCGCCTCGGGCGTGGCCACCGAAATCGGCCTGAGCCGCGAGGCGGTGAACAACTGGCGCAACGGCGTGTCGGCCCCCAACCCGCGCTCTCGCGACCGCGTGGTGGCCTGCACGCGCTACCTGCGCCTCACAGAAAGCGAGGCCAACCGCCTGCTCCGCGCCGCCGGGTTCGCGCCCGAGTTTCCGCTGCAGGCCGAGTCGGTGGGCGCGCAGCCGTTTGCCGCATTTCAGGACAAGGTGTTTGCCCAGTTGGCGCAGGCCGTGCCCTACCCCATTGCGCTGCTGCTGTCGCCCGCGCACTGGGGGCAGCCGCCCTTTCGGCAAGAGCTGCTGCAACGCGCCCGGGCGCAGTACGGTGAGGCGTCGGTGTTGCACATCCAGCCGCCCTACAGCGTGAGCACCGCGCAGGCCGACTACTTTGCCGCCATCGGCCGCCAGTGCGGCTTGGGCGAGGTGGCGTCCGACTACGAATTTGAATCCGCGCTGGAGCGCCGCCTGCTGGCGGGCGAGCGCCTGTTCTGCCTGGTCAGCCGCTTCGAGCAGGGCACGCCCGCGCTGCGCGAAACCCTGGCCGGCATCTTGCGCAGCCTGAGCGAGATGCACAGCGGCCGCCTGCACCTGCTGCTGTGCGGCGGCGAGGCGCTGGCCGACCTCAAATACCGCAGTGGCGACCTCTCGCTGCTCAACATCGCGCAGGTCAACCACTGGCCCGACCCGTCGCTGGACGACCTTTTGCAACTGGCCCGCCACCGCTGGCCCGAGGACCGCTGGACCGAGCCGGTGGTATCCGAGTTGCAAGCGCATAGCGGCGGCCACCCCGCGTTGTTTGAAGAAGGGCTGCAGTGGCTGGTGGACCAGGGGGTAGGTGAGGGCGATGCATCGTCGAGTGCACTGCACACGCACCTGGCCAGCAGCCCGCGCCTGTGGCAAACCTTTTTGCCGCTGGCCCAGGCGCCTGCCACGCGCACGCGCTTGCAGCAACTGCTGCAGGCCGACGAGCTGGGCCGTGCGCGGCCCTATCTGCAGGACGACGAACTGCGCAGCCTGTTCTGGGGCAACCTCATCCATGTGCGCGGCACGGGCGATGCGGCGCGGCTGCACTGGCGCTGCGCCACCATTCGCGA
>JAUYGP010000649.1 GCA_030690515.1 Giesbergeria sp. | reverse complement strand
CGTGCATGGGTGGTGCGGTCATTGGCGAGAAAATCGTACTCCCCTGCAACGCTGTGCAGTTCTACCACTTGCGGCATGTCCAGCAGGCGCGGCGCTAGGTCGCGGCAGAGGATGCCGCCATCGTTGCGGATGGCCACGAAGGCGGTGAAGTTCAGTCCTACGCGCTCAGGGTCCACGCTGATGGAAAAACGGCGGATCACGCCTTTTTCCAGCATCTTCTTCACGCGCTCGTGCACGGCAGCGGTAGACAGCCCCACCTCGGCGCCAATGTCGGCATAGGAGCGACGGCCGTCCGCCGCCAAGACCGAAATAATTCTGGAATCAACGTCGTCTATCTGAATATTTGCTTGCGTCATGGAGGTTGTTCGGTAAAAATTCATAAATCAACATAATTTCCGATAAATTTTCGGTAAAGCAGAGAATATGCCGTTCATTTTCAATATGCAAGCCGCCAACCGGCGGGGTGTGGCTTTGGCCGGGGCACTGCTACTGGTCTATGTGGTGTGGGGCACCACGTACTTTGCCATGGGCATTGCTCTGGAGACCATGCCGCCGCTGCTGATGAACGCGGTGCGCTTTCTCTGTGCCGGGGTGGTGATGCTGCTGGTGGCACTGGCGCAAGGGCATGCGCTGCCGACGCGGGCGCAGTGGCGCAACAGTGCCGTGGTGGGTGGGTTGATGGTGTTCCTGGCCATGAACTGCATCGGCTTTGCGCAAAAAATGGGCATCGGTTCCGGCCTGATGGCCACCGTGGTCACCACCATGCCCATGTGGCTGGCGCTGTGGACGCATTGGGGCGGTGAAAAAGTACCGACTACCAGTTGGGCTGGGCTGGCGCTGGGCGTGGTGGGGGCCCTGCTGCTGGCGCTGGAGGGCGATTTTTCGGCGTCCGGCTGGGGTGCCTTGCTGGCCTTTGGCGCGCCGCTGTGCTGGAGCATCGGCTCGTATGCGTCGCGCAGGTTGTCGCTTCCGCCACCCGCCATGGCGTCAGCGGCGCAGTGGCTGGTGGGCGGGGCGATGGGGCTGGTGGTGGCGCTGTGGTTCGAGCCGGTACAGCAGCTCGCCCATGTCAGCACACGCTCCTGGCTGGCTTGGGGCTATCTGCTGGTGCTGGGCACGCTGGTGGCGCTCAACGCCTACCTGTGGCTGCTGCAAAACACGTCGGCGGCCCTGGCAGGGAGCTATTCGTTCGTGAATCCGGCGGTGGCCCTGCTGGCCGGTGTGGCGCTGGGGGGCGAGCGGCTGACCGGCTGGGTGTTTGCCGCCTTGCCGCTCATGGGGGCGGCGCTGGCGCTTATTTTGTATGGCGCGGCGCTGGCAGGGCTGTGGGCCCGTGTACGTGGGCGTTTGCAAAGCCCAGGAGTGATGGGGTAAATGCTATATAAATAATAGCTATCTGCGCTTTATGGGTAAGCGTTAGAGGCCAATTTATTATCAATTTGACAGAAGTTGGGGCGGTTCTGGCTAGGGGCGTATCCTTGGGGGGGCTTTCTTTCGTCAATGTTATCGAGGATCTCCCCATGCTGTACAAATTCAAATCCCGAGCGACGGCCGACCTGATCTTGCTGGAGCCCCACGGGCGCCGCCTGTTGCAGGCCATGGGCAAGGAGCCTGCGCCCCAGGGCATCGTGACGGTGGCGCAGATTCCCGCTGCGATGGCGGCTCTGGAGGCCGCCGTGGTCGCGGATGACCGCCGCCGGGCCGAAGCGGCTCAGGCCGATGAGGTCGATGAAGCCAACGAGGTGCAGCCCGGCGACCCTGCGCAGGACACGGTCACGCTACGCCAGCGGGCCGCGCCTTTTCTCGACATGCTGCGTCGCAGTGCGGCCGACGGTCAGGACGTGGTCTGGGGTGTCTAGCGCAGCAGCGCCTCAGCGGTAGCTGCGCGCGTCCTCAATCACCTTGCCGTCGTTGGGCAAGGTGCCAGGGGCTACCAGTTCCACTTCACCGCGCAGCTTGGTTACTTCGCGGATGGCATCTTGCAGGCGTGGCGCCAAGCCGCCACCGGTTTCGGTGGTTTCCACCTGCAGCACCATCTGGTCGTTCGCCATTTCGCCGCGCACCACCAAGCGGGCACGCAGCACCTGCGGGAATCGGCTAGTGATGGATGCCACCTGGCCTGGGTGCACGAACAGACCGCGCACCTTGGTGGTCTGGTCAGCACGGCCCAGCCAGCCCTTGATGCGCGTATTCGTGCGCCCAGTGGGGCAGGTGCCGGGCAGTATGGCGGACAGGTCGCCTGTGCCAAAGCGGATCAGTGGGTAGTCGGTGTTGAGTGTGGTGATGACAAGTTCGCCCACCTCGCCCTCGGGGACCGGATCGCCGGTGCCGGGGCGCACGATCTCGACGATCACGTTTTCGTCCATCACCAGGCCTTCCCGGGCGGCGGTTTCATAGGCAATCAAGCCCAGGTCGGCCGTGCCGTAGCATTGGTAGCCCGCGATGCCGCGCTCGGCAAACCAGTCGCGCAGCGACGGTGGAAAGGCTTCGGCCGAGAGCAGTGCCTTGGTGACGCTGGGCAGTGGCACCTTCATTTCCTGTGCTTTTTCGACAATGAGTTTGAGGAAGCTGGGCGTGCCGATATAGCCCGCAGGGCGCAGGTCCGCCATGGCTTGTACCTGCTGCTCGGTCTGGCCCGTGCCGCCAGGGAAGACGGTGCAGCCCAGGGCATGGGCGCCGCTTTCCATCATCGATCCGGCGGGGACGAAGTGGTAGGAAAAGCAGTTGTGGATGAGTTCGCCCGACCGAAAACCAGCGGCATACAGGGCCCGCGCCATGCGCCAGTAGTCGCTGCGGGTGCCTTCGGGTTCATAGATGGGGCCGGGGCTTGCGAATACGCGTGGCATGGTGGCGCCAAAACCGGCGGTGGCAAAGCCACCAAAGACGTTGTGCGAGCGCTCGGCCTGCTGGCGTTCCAGTAGTTCGTGCTTGCGTGTCACCGGCAGGCGCGCCAGCGCAGCCCGCGTGGTGATGCCAGCGGCATCGACACCGGCAAGGATCTGGCCAAACGCCGGTGCGTGGCGCTGTGCATGCGCCACCTGGCCTGGCAATGCGGCGAGCAGCGCGGCTTCGCGTTCCTGCGTGTTGCGCGTTTCCAGGGCGTCGTAGAACTTGGTCATGCCTGGGATTCCTGTAGGGTAAAAATTGAATGAAATCAGCCTCTAGCGCTTATAAATAAATCGCTAGCAGCTATGAAATCAATAGTAAATTGCACAGACTTTCCATTGCGCTTCGCTCCGTGAAACGCCTCGCACCTGGCGCGATGTCAAGGCCAGCACCATCGTGGATCTGGCTACGCCAGTCCACCGGGGGCGTCCCCAGGGGGCAGGAGCGAAGGGGCATAGGGGGGGCCTAGGCAAGCCAGCGCTTGCGGCGCTTGTAGCTTTTGACGTCCTTGAAGCTCTTGCGTTCACCGCCGCCCACACCGAGGTAGAACTCCTTGACGTCTTCATTGTTGGCGAGGTCGCTGGCGACGCCATCCATCACAACACGGCCGCTTTCCATGATGTAGCCGTAGTCCGAGTATTTGAGCGCCATGTTGGTGTTTTGCTCGGCCAGCAGGAACGTGACTTTCTCTTTGGTGTTCAGGTCCTTGACGATGTTGAACACTTCTTCCACGATCTGCGGCGCCAGGCCCATCGAGGGCTCATCAAGCAGCACCATACTGGGGTTGGTCATGATGGCGCGGCCGATGGCGCACATCTGCTGCTCGCCCCCCGACGTATAGGCCGCTTGGGAACCACGCCGGGTTTTGAGGCGCGGGAAGTAGGCGTAGACCTTTTCGAGGTTGGCTGCAATCTCGGCCTTGCTGGAGCGGGTGTAAGCGCCGGTCAGCAGGTTTTCCTCGATGGTCAGGTGGGCGAAGCAGTGTCGACCCTCCATGACCTGTACCACGCCGCGCTTGACCAAGTCGGCGGGCGTGAGGTTTTCGATGCGCTCCCCGCGCAGCTCGATGGAGCCCTTGGTCACCTCGCCGCGTTCGCCCTTGAGCAGGTTGGAGACGGCGCGCAGCGTGGTGGTCTTGCCCGCACCATTGCCACCCAGGATCGCCACGATGCTGCCTTGCGGCACCTGCAGCGAGACGCCCTTGAGCACAAGGATCACGTGGTTGTAGATGACCTCGATGCCGTTGACGTTCAGAACGATGTTTTTAGAGTCCATTGTGTTGCCTTCGCATTGCCAATCGGGAGGGCTGCATTGCAGCCCTTTCGATTGGCGGCTGCCCGAGGGCAGCCGCTACATAGTCAGCCGTTGATCCGGAGCGGCCCAGGCCCGGGCCACCGCGCAAGGGTCGCCCCGCCGCGCCGGTGGCGTCCCCCGTCCCGAATCGCGCAGCGATTCGAGAGAAAGGGGAAGGCGCGCAAGCACCTCAGCGGGATGCACCGAATCAAGACTGGCAGTCGGCCGGATCGCGGCGCTTCATCTTCTTGTCAGCCAGGTACTTGTCGGCACCCGCCTTGACCATGGGCTTGAGGATCTGCTCGTCGGCCTGGTACCAATCTGCACCAATGTTCCACTTGGCGCCGTCCCAGGTCTGCATGCGCGCCCAGCTTGAGCCCATGTGGTCAGCGCAGCTGGTCGAAACAGGACGCATGACGTTGCCAAAGCCCAGTGCGTCGATCTTCTTCTGGTCGAGGTTGAGGTTTTCAAAGCCCCAGCGCACCTGTTCGCCGGTCATGACCTTGCCTTTGCCGAAATGCTCTTGCGCACGGCGCACAGCTTCCACGCCCAGCATCTGGATCATCACGCCGCGGGTGTAGAGCACCGAGCCGACTTCGTCCTTGGGCCCCGTGCCCTGGCCCTTGTCGTGCACGTGTTTCATGATTTCCTGGATGACCTTCTGGTCCTTGCCCGAACCATTGAGTGCCAGGGCGTTGTAGCCCTTGGCGCCTGCGCCCACGTCGCGCACATCGGGTTCAGCACCGGCCCACCACACGCCGTACATCTTGTCGCGGGGGTAGCCAGTGGCCTGGGCTTCCTTGAGCGCGGTGGAGTTCATCACGCCCCAGCCCCACAGCAGCACGTAGTCGGGACGGCTCTGGCGCACTTGCAGCCAGGTGGCCTTTTGCTCGACGCCGGGCGCGGTCACAGGCAGCAGCTGGAGTTCGAAGCCGTGCATCTTTGCGCGTTCTTCCAGCAGCGGGATGGGTTCTTTGCCGAACGGGCTGTCGTGGTACACGAGAGCAACCTTCTTGCCCTTGAGCTTGTCCATGCCGCCGAGCGACTTGCCGATGGATTGCAGAATGATGTCGGAGCCGGTCCAGTAGCTGCCCATCATTTCGAAGTTCCACTTGAACGCCATGCCGTCAGCCGACATCGACAGACCATAACCCACGGTGAGCAATGGGATCTTGTCGATCGGGGCCTTCTCGGTCAGCGCAAACGTGATGCCGGTGGACTGTGGGTCGATCATCGCGACACCAGGACGCACCTTCAGGCGCTCATAGCATTCCACGCCGCGGTCGGTGGCATAGCCGGTTTCGCATTCTTCAAAGGTGATCTTGACGCCGTTGATGCCGCCGTCGCGGGCGTTGATCATCTTCAGATAGTCCTGCTTGCCGTTGGCCCACGGTGTGCCGTTGGGCGCATAAGGGCCGGTGCGGTAGGAGAGCAGCGGGAAAAACTGCTCTTTGGCTTGTGCAAGCGCGCCGGTGGACAGCGAGGCTGCACCTGCGGCCACAACGGTAGCGGCGATCACGAGTTTCGAAAGCTTCATGGATGTCTCCTTTGAATAAAAGTGTTGAAGCAGGGGGGGAACGGGAACGACTGGGCTCAGTGCGGGAAGGGCCAGAGCCTGAGCTTTTGCTTGCCAATGGACCACAGCTTGGCCAGGCCATGGGGCTCGACGATAAGGAACCAGACGATGAGGCCGCCAAAGATCATCAGCTCGGCGTGAGAGACCGCGGCGGTGGACAGCTCAACACCGACCAGGCTGCCCAGCGCAGGCAAGGCGCGGCTCAGAAAAATCGGCATGATGACGATGAAGGCGGCGCCAAAAAAGCTGCCCATGATGGAGCCCATGCCGCCGATGATCACCATGAACAGCAGGCGGAAAGAGATCTCGACCGAGAACGCTGCGGGCTCCCAGGAACCCAGGTGGATGAAGGCCCACAGGGCTCCGGCCATGCCGATGATGAACGAGCTGACGGCAAAAGCGCTGAGCTTGGCGAACATGGGGCGGATGCCGATCACCGCCGCGGCCACGTCCATGTCGCGGATGGCCATCCATTCACGGCCGATGGCGCCGCGCACCAGATTTTTGGCGAGCAAGGCA
The DNA here is from genome assembly GCA_030690515.1 of Giesbergeria sp. Taxonomy (GTDB): domain Bacteria; phylum Pseudomonadota; class Gammaproteobacteria; order Burkholderiales; family Burkholderiaceae_C; genus Simplicispira. The sequence goes on along the minus strand of JAUYGP010000649.1, from coordinate 251 downwards.
ATCACCGTCAGCAGCGTCAGGCAGAACAGGTAGCGTGCAATCGGTGTGTCGAGTGCCATGCCGAGCACCTTGAGTTTGGTGACAGACACCGAACCCGAGGGGGAATCGTTGGTCAGCCATTGGATACGCAAGAACATCCAGTCGCTGAAGAACTGCGCAGCCAACGTGGCCACTGCCAGGTACAAGCCTTTGACGCGCAGACTGGGCAGACCAAACAGGATGCCGAAGAACATGGCGCACAGGCCGCCCAG
>JAUYGP010000635.1 GCA_030690515.1 Giesbergeria sp. | reverse complement strand
TCCGCTGCAGGACATGGAGTTCTGGCAGTTCCACCCCACCGGCGTCGCTGGTGCTGGCGTGCTGTTGACAGAAGGCTGCCGTGGCGAAGGCGCTATCTTGCTCAACAGCAACGGCGAACGTTTCATGGAGCGCTACGCCCCCACGCTGAAAGATTTGGCCCCGCGCGACTTCGTGTCCCGTTCCATGGACCAGGAAATCAAGGAAGGCCGTGGCTGTGGTCCCAACAAGGATTACGTCCTGCTCAAGCTCGATCACCTGGGCGCCGAGACGATCCACAAGCGCCTGCCCTCGGTGTACGAGATCGGCATCAACTTCGCCAACGTGGACATCACCAAAGAGCCGATTCCGGTGGTGCCTACCATCCACTACCAAATGGGCGGTGTACCCACCAACATCCATGGTCAGGTGGTCACACACGACGGCACCAGCAACACTGTTGTCAACGGTCTGTATGCCGTAGGCGAATGCTCCTGCGTAAGCGTGCACGGCGCCAACCGCCTGGGCACCAACTCGCTGCTGGACCTTTTGGTGTTCGGTAAGGCCGCAGGTCGCCACATCGTCGAGTTCAATGAGCGTAATGCGGTGCACAAACCCCTGCCCAAGGACGCGGCCGACCGCACGCTGGAGCGCTTGAACCAGCTCGAAAAATCCACCGGCGGCACCTACTCGCAGGCTCTGGCGGGCGACATCCGCGCCACCATGCAGCAACACGCCGGCGTGTTCCGCACGCAGGCCAGCATGGACGAAGGCGTAGTCAAGGTAGCAGCGCTGCGTGAGCGCGTCGCCAACGTGGAACTGAAGGACAAATCCAAGGTATTCAACACGGCCCGCATCGAGGCGCTGGAAGTGGACAACCTGATCGAAGTGGCGCAAGCGACCATGGTGTCGGCGGCGGCCCGCACGGAATGCCGTGGCGCACACACGGTGTACGACTACGAGCACCCCGCCGACCACCCCACGGCGCCGTTGGGACGTGACGATGCCAACTGGCTCAAGCACACCCTGTGGCACAGCGCCAGCAACAGCCTGTCCTACAAGCCCGTGAACCTCAAGCCGCTCACGGTGGACAGCGTACCGCCCAAGGTTCGGACGTTCTAACCAGGCCGCCCCACGAGAGAAGCACCATGCAAAAACGTACATTCCAAATCTACCGCTACGATCCGGACAAGGACACCAAGCCTTACATGCAAACCATCGAGATTGAACTCGACGGCCATGAGCGCATGCTGCTTGACGCGCTGATCAAGCTCAAGGAGCAGGACCCGGCCCTGTCGTTCCGCCGCTCCTGCCGCGAAGGTGTTTGTGGCTCCGATGCCATGAACATCAACGGCAAGAACGGTCTGGCCTGCCTGACCAACATGAACACGCTGCCGGGCACCATCGTGCTCAAGCCTCTGCCGGGCCTGCCCGTGATCCGCGATCTGATCGTGGACATGACACTGTTCTTCAAGCAGTACAACTCGATCAAGCCTTACCTGATCAACGACAACATTCCGCCCGAAAAGGAACGTCTGCAGTCGCCCGAACAGCGCGAGGAACTCGACGGTCTATACGAATGCATTCTGTGCGCCAGCTGCTCCACCGCATGCCCCAGCTTCTGGTGGAACCCGGACAAATTCGTCGGCCCAGCGGGTTTGCTGCAAGCGTACCGATTCCTGGCCGATAGCCGCGACGAGGCCACGGGCGAGCGCCTGGACAACCTGGAAGACCCCTATCGCCTCTTCCGCTGCCACTCGATCATGAACTGCGTGGACGTTTGCCCCAAGGGTCTGAACCCCACGCGCGCCATTGGCAAGATCAAAGAACTGATGGTGCGTCGCGCCATCTGACCTGCACGCTGCAACGCCATGGGTGAAACCTCGACCATCGACCTGTCAGCAGCATCACCGCTGCTGGACACGCGCGAACTCAGCAAGCTGCACTGGCGTTGTCGGCGTGGCCTGCTGGAAAACGACCTGTTCATCGAACAGTTTTTCTCCCGTTTCGAGTCCGCACTGACCCAATGGCATGCCCAGGGACTGACAGCCCTGATGGATCTTGCGGACAACGACCTGCTGGATCTCCTGCTGTGTCGTAAAGAACCCGAAGGCGACTTGAACACACCGCCAGTATGTGAAGTACTCGGCATGCTCAGACAGAGTGGAGCCCGGTTGGCCCAGGCCTGACCCGTGGCTGCAGATCACCCAGACCAGATCATCGACAATCTCAAGAAGGACGAAACAATGAAGCTAGCTGACAACAAAGCCACCCTGTCGTTCAGTAACGGCAGCCCCAGCGTGGATCTTCCGGTCTACCAGGGCAACATTGGCCCTGACGTTATCGACATCCGTAAGCTGTACGCACAAACGGGCATGTTTACCTATGACCCGGGCTTTCTGTCCACCGCATCGTGCCAGTCGGCCATCACCTACATTGATGGCGACAAGGGCGAGTTGCTGTACCGCGGCTACCCCATCGAGCAGTTGGCCACCAAGTGCGATTACCTGGACACCTGCTACCTGCTGCTCAAAGGCGACTTGCCCAACGAAGACCAGCGCAGCGATTTCCACAAGCGTGTGATTAACCACACCATGGTGAACGAGCAGATGCAGTTCTTCCTGCGGGGCTTCCGCCGCGATGCACACCCCATGGCCGTTCTGACCGGTCTGGTGGGCGCCCTGTCGGCCTTCTACCATGACAGCACAGACATCAACAATCCGCAGCACCGCGACATTGCCGCCATCCGCCTGATCGCCAAGATGCCCACGCTCGTAGCCATGGCCTACAAGTACGGCAAGGGTGAGCCCTACATGTACCCGCGCAACGAACTGTCGTACGCAGGCAATTTCCTGCGCATGATGTTTGGCACGCCGTGCGAAGACTATGTGGTCAACCCGGTGCTGGAGCGCGCCCTAGACCGCATCTTCATCCTGCACGCTGACCACGAGCAAAACGCTTCCACCTCCACGGTGCGCCTGTGCGGCTCCTCGGGCACCAACCCCTTTGCCGCCATTGCTGCGGGTGTGGCATGCCTTTGGGGCCCTGCCCATGGCGGAGCCAATGAAGCTTGCCTCAACATGCTGGAAGAAATCCAGGCCATGGGTGGCATCTCCAAGGTGGGCGAATTCATGGAGAAGGTCAAGGACAAGAACTCCGGCGTCAAGCTGATGGGCTTTGGTCACCGCGTCTACAAGAACTATGACCCGCGCGCCAAGTTGATGCAGGAAACCTGCGACGAGGTACTGGCTGAATTGGGCCTGCAAAACGACCCGCTATTCAAGCTGGCCAAGGAAGTCGAGCGCATCGCGCTGGAAGACGACTACTTTGTCTCGCGCAAGCTCTACCCCAACGTGGACTTCTACTCCGGCATCGTGCAGCGCGCCATGGGCATCCCTGTGAACTTGTTCACCGGCGTCTTTGCCTTGGCCCGTACTGTGGGCTGGATTGCACAGCTCAACGAGATGATCAGCGACCCGGAGTACAAGATTGGCCGTCCACGCCAGCTCTACACCGGCCCTGTGCGCCGCGACGTTTAATCGGACTGCACAATTTTTTAGCCTCCACCGCAAGGTGGACGCTATCCGACCCGCCCTCTGGGCGGGTTTTTTTATTGGGAACCCCCCACAGCGCGAAGCCAGCGCATTAACCACGCAGGGTGGCGCCACATTCCCGATCAGCTACAGTTCCGCACTTTGTGCATTGCCAAGGAAGTCCACCGTGTCCAAACCACCGATCACCCTGTCCTCCCTGGATCTTGACCGTATCGAAGCCCTGCTCGCCGCGATTCCATCTAGCGTTTATCCAAGCAAGGTACAACTACAAGCAGAACTCGACCGCGCCGAAGTGCTTGCCCCCGAGCAGATACCGGCCACGGTGGTCACCATGAACTCCACCGTCAAGTTCTCTATTGAAGAGACGGGCAAGGAGTTTTGCTTGACGCTGGTTTACCCTCGCGATATGGACGGAAGCACGGATCGCATTTCCATTTTTGCCCCAGTGGGCAGCGCCCTGCTTGGCCTGTCGGTGGGCGATGCACTGGCCTGGCCAGGCCCCGGGGGTAAAACCATGACAGTCCGTGTGATGGAAGTCATCTATCAGCCCGAGCGTTCTGGAGAGCTTCATCGCTGACCATTGGCGACCATCCTAAAATGGCTCCGTGAACCTTCCGCCCCCCCGCCCGGCGAACGGCCTACCCGCCACAACGGACCCGCGCTCCCACGAGTCCTCTGCGGGCACCGTCGACTTCGACCCCGATTCCACCACGGCCTTCCAGCGGCGCATGGAACGTGCGCCGGATTGGTTCTGCTCTTTTCTCGCGGGAAACACCCGTGAAAAGAACCGCTTACGCAGCGAACTGACCGTCATGAAGGGGTCGGTGGTGTGGCTGGTGCGCCAGCGCCGCCTGGGACACTGGAGCGCACCCGAGCGCACGCACCTGCGTCAGGTCATGCGTTCGGCCTCCTCGGTGAGCCCCTATCTGATCATCTGGGTCGTTCCCGGCTCCATGCTGCTCCTGCCTTTTCTGGCCTGGTTTATCGACCACAAGCGCAAGAGCCGACGGGCAGCAGACCAAGACTGACCCCACCAAGAAATCCGCCACAACCGGTTTGACCTACTGGTGCAGGGCGATCACATCCAGGCATTGGCGCGCACCACCAGCAACCCGGCACCTACCAGCCCAGCCTGCCAGCGCAGGCCTTGGTGCCATGTGGGCGCTGGTTGCTCCACCCAGCGGTACAACAGGCGCCCCGCCACCGCCGACAACATGAATGCTGCAAGCATTCCCAGTGCATTCGGCAGTACCACCTGAGGCCACAGGCCATGCACCAGTGCATTCACCAGAAGACACACGGGAAAATGCACCAGAAACACGGAGTAAGACATCTGTCCCCATTGCTGTAACCATGTCACCCACACTTGTTGGGGCCAGTTGAGGGGACGCCGCAGCGCCCATGCCAGCCCCAACGCGGTCAGCAAGGCCACGGCGATCCGCGCGCGAAAATCCAGCACCAACGCCAGCCCAACCAGGGCCACCAAGCCTGCCAGCCACCACCCCGGGCGGGGTGAGCGAACCGCCCAGTAGACCACCATGCCCATGCCGTACGATCCAAAAAAGTACAGACCCCACATGTCCAGTACAGGCTGGCGGTTGAACACCAACAACGAAGCTGCCATGCCAATAATCACCAGGGCCTTGCCCGCCAGAGCGCCACCCTGGTCGCCCAGACTGCGCACAGCCCTAACACCTGAAAACAGCAGCGTCGCCATCAGAAACAGCTGGAAATCGATGGCTACGTACCAGGCGCCAGCCGACAAAGACTCTTCGCCCACAATGTTCTGCAAGAGCAAAGCGTGGGCCACCAACTGCGGCAACCGAGGCTCGGCAGGTACGCTGGAGTGGTCTAGCCAGGGCCGCACCAAGGCAGCAGCCAGCACCGCCACTACCAGCGCTACAGCGTAGGGCACCACCAAGCGCGTAAAACGCCGCACCACCTGTTGCTGCGTGCTCCCAAAACGGGCCCGGCCCTCGGGGGCCAGATGGGCGACTGAAAGGTACCCTCCCAGCACCAGAAACACCTGCACCGCCATGCGAGCATCGTCGTACAGCCAGGTCAACAGACCAGGAAACAAAGGCATCACGGCATCGGACATAGGGCCATAAAAAGCCAGGTGATGCCAGATGATCAAGGCACAGGCCAGCGCCTTGAGGATGTCGATCAGTGGGTCGCGGGAGAGAGGAGAGGACATGAAGAAGAGTGGGATGGAGCGGCACCCCGACCTGAATACCCGGCCATGCGCCCATCAGCGGCGTTGCCAACAACCCTATGTAATCACCGAGCGAGCTACCAGGTTGACAAGGCAGCGCTTGAAGGGCGAAAATTTCCTGATAATTTTTTGTCTATCACATTTTCAAAACCCTGTGTTTTGACTAAATGTTTCAAATAACTATAATTTAACCTCTTTTAACACCTGCAATGCAGGTAATGCAAGACCTCGGCGGTTCTTCCAGGTTGCCCAGCGGGCTGCGCGCCCCATTCATCAAGCTGGCCAAGCGCCTCGGACGCCCCCGGGAAGCAGGGTGCACCTCTTGCCCGCTGCCTGCGTTCTTCAAAAGTCCTCTGCCAGACTTCTTTTGAAGCGTGCGACCACTTTTCATGGCCCGCCGCCGTGCAAAACACAGGGCCCCACCCTAGCGCCCATTTTTTATCGCCCTGCGTGCACCTGCACCACCGGGCATGGCAACCGCATCGGCGCGACACGCACCGATGCGGTTGCCATCTATCGAGGAGACCACCCCATGGCCAAAGAAATCACCATCGAGCATGTATTCAAGGTGTTCGGCGACGCGCCACAAACCGCACTGGAGTTGGTGCGACAAGGCTGCAGCAAGCAGGAAATCCTGGCACG
>JAUYGP010000624.1 GCA_030690515.1 Giesbergeria sp. | reverse complement strand
CACGGCGGTGATGGAGCCCGGCTGCACGCCAAAGCCCACGCCCGAGAGCGCTTTGACGCCGCCAAACGCCAGCGTGACGCCATCGACTTCCAGCAGGGGGGCGGCGGGGAGGCCGCCAGGGTGTTGTATCGCCATCGCTCTCTAGGGGTTTGTGCGGGCCAAAAAAATGCTACTCGTACGTAAACTGTTTACTTATGAGTAGCATTTTGGATGTGTCTCCCTATCGCTGCATTGGTAGTTTCCCGGTGTAATACCCCTTATGACTGAATCCACCGCCGCCAGAAAGACCCGCGCCCCGTCTGCTGCCGCATCGCCCTGGGCCAGCGTGCCCGACCGCAAGCAGCAGCGCGAAGCCAAGCGCCATGCCGTGCTGCAAGCGGCTGCGCAGCTGTTCAACGAGAGGGGCTTTCACGCTACCTCGCTCGACGACATTGCCGCGCGCCTCAACGTGAGCAAGCCCACGCTGTACTACTACGTAAAGAACAAGGACGAGATCCTGTTGCAGTGCGTGCGCCAGGGGCTGGAGATGACGCTCGAAGGTATCGAGGCCTCGCGCCAGGCGGGAGGTAATGCGGTGGACCAGTTGCGTGCCTGCATGCAAGCGTATGCCGACATCGTCATGCAGCCTTTTGGTATGTGCCTGATCCGCGTGGGCGACGAGGAGGTTCCCGAGCCCAGCCGCTCGGAACTGCGCCGCATGAAATCTGAGATCGACCTCGCTTTTAGGCGCCTGGTGGCCCAGGGGGTGCAGGAGGGCTCGCTGCAGCCCTGCGACCCCAAGATGACCGCCTTTGTGATTGCTGGCGCTTTGAGCTGGATCGGCCGCTGGTACCAGCCCGGCGGCGAGTACACGCCCGAGCAGATCGCCGAGCAGTGCATTGCCACGCTGTGCGAGGGGGTGTTGCGGCGGGCCGATACGCTGCCCGCCCCGGCGGCCAAGCCCGCACGCAAGCGGGGGGGTGTGGTGACCAAGGCCTGATGGTCCACCGTTTTTTTTTGATTGTTTTGGCTTCTAGCGCTTGATGGATAAGCGATAACAGCTATTGTTTTGATAGTATTTTGCCCGGAGGTGCCGTGCTATCGCCCACCGCCGCCAGGTCGTCCAGGATGGGGCAGTCGGGCCGGTCGTCACCGTGGCAGCACTGCACCAGCGACTGCAGCGTGCGCTGCATGGCCTGCATGGCGGCGATGCGGGTGGACAGGTCGTCGATGTGGGCCTGGGCAATGCTTTTGACCTGGCTGCTGGCGCGCGCCTTGTCTTGCCACAGGCCGAGCAGGGTGGCGATCTCGGCCATGGAGAAACCCAGGTCGCGCGCACGGCGGATGAAGCGCAGGGCGTGTACTTCGGCCTCGGTGTACTGGCGGTAGCCGCTGTCGGTGCGGCCCACGGGGGGCAGCAGGCCCAGCGATTCGTAGTGCCGCACCATGCGCGCCGACACCCCGGCGCGCTGGGCCGCGATGCCGATGGGCACGGGCCAGTCGGTGGCGCTGGTCATGCGGCGACCGTGTAGCCTTCTTCGGCGATTGCGGCGGCCAGGGCTGCGCGGGGTTGCTCGCTGGTGACGTCCACACGGTTGTTGGCGCGGTCGATTTGCACGGTGGCCTGGGGGTCAAGCTCTTGCACGGCGTTGGTGACGGCGCGCTCGCAGTGGCCGCAGGTCATGCCCTGGACGTCGAATTGGTGTTGCATGGGGAAAGCCTTTCAGGATGATTTGCAATGGGACGGCTTGCATCATGAACCTTGACGCAATGGCAAGGTCAAGCCAGGACGAGGGGTTCCATTTTATTTTTTCCCGGCGCTTGACCTTGCCATGGCGTCAGGGTTTAGGGTAGCGACCATGAACACCACCACTGCACCTGTCCCATCCTCTCCACAAGGCGCGGGCACCACCCAGGAGCTGGATTTGTCGATTGGCGGCATGACCTGCGCGACCTGCTCGGGCCGTGTAGAGCGCGCGCTGCGCAAGGTGCCGGGCGTGCAGGCCGCCACGGTGAACCTGGCGACGGAGACGGCGCGTGTCCAGTTTTCTGCGCCGGACGGGGGTGACGCTACCGCCATGGATGCATTGCTGCGCCGCGCTGTGCGCAATGCGGGCTACGAACCGTTGACGGCGGCGGCCAGTCAGGCGCGCGAGGAAGACACTTCGCCCTGGACGGGGTTCGCACCGGTGGCCATGGGCCTGGTGCTGTCCATGCCGCTGGTGCTGCCCATGGTGGGGGACCTCTTCGGCCAACACTGGATGCTGCCCGCCTGGGTGCAGTTTGTGCTGGCCACGCCGGTGCAGTTCATTCTGGGGGCGCGCTTTTACAAGGCGGGCTGGGCGGCGGCCAAGGCGCTGTCGGGCAACATGGATTTATTGGTGGCCATTGGCACCAGCGCGGGCTGGGGTTTGTCGATGTGGCTGTGGCTGACCGCGCGCCCGGGCCATGCGCCGCACCTGTACTTTGAGGCCTCGGCCGTGGTGGTCACGCTGGTGCTGCTGGGCAAGTGGCTCGAAGCGCGTGCCAAGCACCAGACCACGGCGGCCATCCGCGCGCTGCACGGCCTGCGGCCCGATGTGGCGCACCTTGTGGGTAAAAGTGGCGAAGTCGATGTGCCGGTGGCCGAGGTGATGGTGGGCGACCGTCTGGTGGTGCGCCCCGGCGAGCGTCTGCCGGTGGATGGCACGCTGCTCGAAGGCGACACGCAGGTGGACGAGTCGATGCTGACCGGTGAGCCGCTGCCGGTGGCCAAGGAGGTGGGGGCGCTGCTGACGGGGGGCTCGATCAATGGTGAGGGCCGCATCGTGCTGCAGGTGCGTGCGGTGGGCGCCGAGACGGTGCTGTCCAAAATCATCCGCCTGGTGGAAGATGCGCAGGCGGCCAAGGCCCCCATCCAGCGGCTGGTGGACCAGGTGGCCAACGTGTTTGTGCCGGTGGTGCTGCTGATTGCGTTGGCTACGCTGCTGGGCTGGTTGTGGGCGGGTGT
>JAUYGP010000613.1 GCA_030690515.1 Giesbergeria sp. | reverse complement strand
GGCCGAGCAGCTCATCCGCCATGTGCTCAACTGCAATGGTTTTAATGTGACGGCTGCCGCGCGCACGCTGGGCCTGGAGCGCGAGCAGTTGTACTACCACCTCAAAAAATTCGGCATCCAGCGGCAGGCGCCCACCGAGGCACCTCCCGGCGCGCCATGAGCCTGCTGCCCTGGCTCCTGGTGGCACTGGGCCTGGTTCTGCTGCTGGCCGCCTGGGCGGTGTGGCACCGGGGTCGGCGTATCAGCCGTTGTATCGCCCAGTTGCTGGCATTGCCCGCCGACATGCACCCGCTGCGCTGGCCTGACCGCGCCCGGCCCGTGCTTCAGCAGGCGGGTATTGCAGGCTTGCATTGGCAGGGCCAGTGGTTTGGTGATGCAGTGCAGGGGCAATGGGGCGAGCCCCCAGCACCCAACTGGCCCAGCCAGACCTTGCAGGCCGGGCCGGATTGTCAGATTCTTTTGCGCTGGGCCGATGTGGCCCGCACTGACGAGGCCCGTGGCCTGGCCCTGGCCGTGGTGGATGTGTTTGCACAGACCTGGCTCTCGCGCATGCGCGAGCGCACCCAGGCTGTAGCGGTTGCTCTGGCGCAGCGCGCCCATGTACAGCTGTACTGGCAGCACGACATGCGCAACCTGGCGCAATGGGTTGGCTTGCTGGCAGAGGAATTTGGCGCAGCCACCCCCGAGCAGTTGCCGCGCCTGGCGCAGCGCTTGCAACGCCAAGCCCCCTTGGCGCTGGCGCGGGCGCAAAAACTGTTGCAGGCCACGCAGGCATCCGGGCCGCCAGCCCCAGACGGGGATGCGGCGCCGAAAGGCGGAGCCCCCGCGACGGTGGCCCCGAAGGCAGACGTGCGCACGGTGCTGCGCAATGCCGCTGAACTGGCGGGTCTGCACATGGAGGTGGAACTAGACGATGCCGTACCGGCTGCAGGCTTGCAAAGTGCACTGCTGGTGAGTGAGGCCGTCGCACAGGCATTGGAGCGTGCGCTCGACAACATTTTCTCTAATATTGCGCGCGATCCGGCGGCCCGCCATGCGGAGGAGCCGCTGCGCTGCCTTTGCGCAGTGCACCAGGGCATGTTGCAGGGGCAATTGCATACCCCGGCACTCTCGACCCCCTGGCCCCGCCGGGCATTCGAGCCGCTCAAATCTGCGGCCGGTTCGGGCATGGGTTTGTACCAGGCGCGGCGTAGCCTGCGGGACGTGGGTGGTGATTTGCAGGCCCATGGCGTGGAAGATGGCGTGCAGTTTGGCCTGACGGTGCCTTTGGTCTAGTGTCCTGAGTTAGAAGTTCATTGAACTAATGTTTGCCGGCACCGTCAGTCGTGTACTGTTCGAACACGACGAGGT
>JAUYGP010000594.1 GCA_030690515.1 Giesbergeria sp. | reverse complement strand
CGTGCCGCCCAGGCTTTGCGAGGCGAACACACCGGTCAGGATGGCACCCAGAATGCCGCCCACACCGTGCACGCCAAACACGTCGAACGCATCGTCCGCACCCAGCATGCGCTTGAGACCGCCCACGCCCCACAGGCAGACGACACCCGCGATCAGACCCATCACGATGGAACCCATGGGGCCCACAAAACCCGCCGCCGGGGTCACAGCCACCAGCCCGGCCACAGCACCCGAGGCTGCGCCCAGCATGGAGGCCTTGCCCTTGTGCAGCACTTCACCCGCCAGCCACGACAGGGTGGCCGCGGCCGTGGCCAGCACGGTGTTGATGAAGGCCAGGCCCGCCACGCCGTTGGCGGCGCCCGCCGAACCGGCGTTGAAACCGAACCAGCCCACCCACAGGAGCGAGGCGCCCACCATGGTCAGCGTCAGGCTGTGCGGGGTCAGCGCTTCCTTGCCGTAACCAATGCGCTTGCCCACCAGGTAGGCGCCTACCAGCGCGGCCACCCCGGCGTTGATGTGCACCACCGTGCCCCCGGCAAAGTCGAGGGCACCGTCCTTGGCCAGCAGGCCGCCGCCCCACACCATGTGGGCCATGGGGATGTAGCTGAAGGTGAACCACAGCAGCGAGAAAATCAGCACGGCCGAGAAGCGGATGCGTTCAGCAAACGAACCCACGATCAGCGCCACGGTGATGGCGGCAAAGGTGGACTGGAAGGCCACAAACACGTATTCCGGAATGGTGGGCAGCAGGCCCGAGAGGGTGTCGGGAGCGATGCCCTTGAGGAACAGCTTGTCCAGCCCGCCGAAGAACTGGCCCTCACCGGTGAACGCCAGGCTGTAGCCATACAGCGCCCACAGTACGCTGACGAAGGCGAAGATCACGAACACCTGCACCAGCACCGACAGCATGTTCTTCGAGCGGGCCAGGCCGCCGTAGAACAGCGCCAGACCAGGGATGGTCATCAGAATGACCAGCAGCGTGGAGGTCAGCATCCAGGCCGTGTCGCCCGAGTCGAGCTTGGGTGCGGCGGCAGGTGCGGCCGGGGCGGCTTCGGCCGTGACCACGGGCGCAGCCGGGACTGGCGCTGCCGCCACGTCGGCGGCTATCGCCGGTTCGGCCGGGGCCGCCATGGCGGCGGGTTCGGCAGCGGCAGGTGCCTGGGCCAGGGCGAGCGGGCCGGTGGCCAGCAGGCCCAGCCCCAGCAGGAGGGAGGCAAGCAGTTTTTTCATGGCAATTTCTCGCGTTCTGTGGAAGGGGCGGTTTACAGGGCGTCCTGGCCGGTTTCGCCGGTGCGGATGCGTACCACCTGTTCGAGGGCGGAGACAAAAATCTTGCCGTCGCCAATCTTGCCGGTGCGCGCCGCGCCTTCGATGGCTTCGATGACACGCTCGACCAGGTCGTCGGCAATGGCCGCTTCGATCTTTACCTTGGGCAGGAAGTCCACGACGTATTCTGCGCCGCGGTACAGCTCGGTATGGCCCTTTTGGCGGCCAAAGCCTTTCACCTCGGTCACCGTGATGCCCTGCACCCCGATGTCGGAGAGGGCCTCGCGCACTTCGTCGAGTTTGAACGGCTTGATGATGGCAGTCACCATTTTCATTTTCGGTTCCTCCTTACAGGGTTTTGGTCAGGGTGACGAGCAGGCGCGACTGGTTGGCGGGCCCGAAATAAGTTTTCTTGTTGGCGCCCGCCACAGCGGCACCTAGCGAGAGGCCATTGCCCAGATCGTAGGCGGCGCCCACGCTGAAATCGGCGTAGTTGGGCACGCCCATGTCCTTGATATCGCTGGCAAAGCGCGTGAACCCTACCGAGGCCTTGAGCGTGACCGAAGGAGCCACCTCCTGCGCCACCGAGAACGCCAGGTAGCCCGTGTTGGTGCCCTTGAGGCCCGAGCCTGCCTTGGCGCCGGCCCAGCCGAAGTAGTCTTTCGACACCGTGTGCGAGTACTTGGCCGTCAGCGGCCCCCAGGTGGTCGCGGCGTACAGCTCGGTGGTGTTGCCCGAGGTGTTGCCCGGGTAGAGGTAGGTGAGGGCGCCCAGGTCCCAGTCCAGCGCACCCGCCTTGAATTTGTAGCCGCCGTACAGGTCCATCTCGATGGAGTTGCCGGGCAGCCAGTTCACGGTGGAGTTCCAGTTGCCCACATACCAGCCGGATTCACCGAAGGCGTAGTCAAAACCGCCCTGCAGCGCAGGCTTGACGGCCCGCGTCTTGCTGGTGTCCTGGTCCTGGCCACGGTACTTGTAGTTGGAGGTCAGGCTGAGGTTGCCGCTGAGTTGCGCGCTGGCCATTAGAGGCATGGCCGCAATAAGGGCGATGCCCAGGGTCTTGAGAGATGCGTGGTTCATGGATCCTCCGGTCAGAAAAAAACAAGCGATAGCCTGTCTATGCACAGACCGTGCCAGGCCTTTCGCCGCTACATTCGCAGGGCGGCGTGCGGTCTCTGCACCGGGCTGGTGCATGGCGACGCGTCGGGGCCGCCGCCGTCCGCAAACCGCACTCGTCTGGGGAGAAACACACGCATGAGTCTTGCTTTGGTGCAAAGCCGCGCCCTGTTGGGGTTGCAGGCGCCACCCGTCACCGTCGAGGTGCACCTGGCCAATGGCCTGCCCAGCTTCACGCTGGTGGGCCTGGCCGAGGTCGAGGTCAAGGAGGCGCGTGAGCGCGTGCGCTCGGCGTTGCAGAACGCCGGGTTGGAGTTTCCGCACAATAAGCGCATTACTGTGAATTTGGCCCCGGCCGACCTGCCCAAAGACTCGGGGCGCTTTGATCTGCCCATCGCCCTGGGCATCTTGGCGGCCAGCGGCCAGATCGATGCCGCCCGCCTGGCGGGCTATGAGTTCGCGGGGGAGTTGTCGCTCTCGGGCGAACTGCGCCCCGTGCGCGGCGCCCTCGCCACCAGCCTGGCGCTGCGTGCATTGCCCGAAGGGGTGCGTCTGGTGCTGCCGCCGGGCAGCGCCGAAGAAGCTGCGCTGGTGCCCGACGCCCAGGTCTGGCGTGCACGCCATCTGCTGGACGTGGTGCAGCAGTTTCTGCCGCCCGGCAGTGCGGGCGAAGGCCCGGCGCCTGAGGACAGTGGCTGGACGCGCATGCAGGCTACGCCCCTGCAGACAACGGGTGTCTATGCCGACCTGGCCGATGTCAAAGGCCAGGCCATGGCTAAGCGCGCCCTGGAGATTGCAGCCGCCGGTGGCCACAGCCTTTTGTTAATGGGGCCGCCTGGCTCGGGTAAGTCCATGCTGGCCCAGCGCTTTGCCGGGGTGCTGCCTGATATGACGGTGGACGAGGCGCTGGAGAGCGCCGCCGTGGCCAGCCTGTGCGGCCGCTTTGCGCTGGAGCGCTGGGCACTGCGCCCCACCGGCAGTCCGCACCACACGGCGAGTGCCGTGGCACTGGTCGGTGGTGGCTCGCCGCCGCGCCCGGGCGAGATCTCGCTGGCGCACCACGGCGTTCTCTTTTTGGACGAGTTGCCAGAGTTTCCCCGCGCCGCCCTCGAAGCCCTGCGCGAGCCGTTGGAGACGGGCCACATCACCATCGCGCGGGCTGCGCAGCGGGCTGAGTTTCCTGCGCGCTTTCAGATGATTGCCGCCATGAACCCCTGCCCCTGCGGCTACCGGGGCGCCACGCAACGCGCCTGCCGCTGCACGCCCGACCAGGTGACGCGCTACCAGGCCCGGCTCAGCGGCCCCTTGCTCGACCGCATCGACCTGCATGTCGAGGTGCCGGCCCTGCCTGCACAAGATTTGCTGAATGCGCCGCCGGGTGAATGCAGCGCGGCCATCAGAGTGCGCGTGGTGCAGGCCCGCCAGCGGGCCACGGCACGCCAGGGGTATGCCAACCAGGCCTTGCAGGGGCAGGCGATTGATGCCCACGCCCTGCTGGAACCCGCAGCGCTGCAGTTTTTGCAGACGGCCGCCGCCCGGCTGGGGTGGTCGGCCCGCGCCACGCACCGCGCGCTCAAGGTGGCCCGCACCATCGCCGACCTGGCGGGTGCACAGAACACCCAGGTAGCGCATGTGGCCGAAGCCATGCAGTACCGCCGCACGCTACACGGCTAGCAAAAGCGTCCAATCGGTCACGTTCTACTGCTGTGGTGCGCAGGTGTACGGGTGTCCAAAACGGGTTCAGGACGTTACAGTGGCGCGGCAAGGCCGTCCCCCAAGTCCGGTACGGGGCGCCGTTTTCAGGAAAGGTCACCCCATGCAGACATCGCGTTTCATCGTTTCCACCGCCGTACTGGCGCTGCTGGCAGGCGTATCGTTCACGGCGGCAGCGCAGCAGAAAATGCGCCCCGGCCTGTGGGAGCACAACATCAGCTTCAAGACCCAGAGCGGCCAGATGGAAGCCGCCATGGCCGAGATGCAGAAATCCCTGGCCAGCATGCCGCCGGCGCAGCGCAAGCAGATGGAACAGATGATGGCCCAGCAGGGTGTGGGCCTGGGGGCCACGGGCCAGACTGTCAAGGTGTGCGTCACCAAAGAGCAGGCCGATCTCGACAGCATTCCGCAACGGGAAGGCTGCACGCAGAAGGTACAGCGCGTGGACGCCAACACCATGAAGGTGGCTTTCAGCTGCAAGGGCGGCCAGGGCGAGCCGCCATCCAGCGGCGAGGGCACCGTCACCTTCCAGGGTCCAACCGCTTACACCGGCCAGTTCAAGTTCAAGACGGTCCAGGACGGCAAGCCCGAGCAGATCGACATGGCGCAGAAGGGTCGCTGGCTGTCGGACAGCTGCGGCGCCATCAAGCCCATGCCGACAGAGCGCTGAGCGTCAGTCCAGCGTGAGTGCGGCCAGCGCCGCGAGCGGTGCGGTTTCGGCGCGCAGCACGCGCATGCCCAGGCTCACCGGTGCAAAGCCGTGCTGCAGGGCCAGGGCTTCTTCCGCAGGGGCCAGGCCCCCTTCCGGGCCCGAGAGAAAGACCAGTGCACCGCCGCCCTGCGCGGCCGTGCGCAGGGGCTGCGTGCCGGGGCGCAGCGACAGCAGCAGGCGGCCCGTGTCGTGCAGGCCGATGGGAGGGCTGCGCAACCAGCCTGCCAAGTCGGTGGCCGGGTGGATGGTTGGCACACGGTTGCGACCGCATTGTTCGCAAGCGGCGATAGCGATAGCCTGCCAATGGGTCAATTTTTTGTCGGCGCGCTCGCCCTTGAGCTTGAGCACGCTGCGTTCGGCCAGCAACGGGGTGATGCTGGCCACGCCCAGTTCGGTGGCTTTTTCGACCAGCCAGTCCATGCGCTCGTTGGCGGTGATGCCGGCCAGCAGGTGCACCGTGCGTTCAGCTTCGCGCTCCATGGCGTGGTGGGCGCCCACCTGCACGCGCACCTCGCTGCGGCCCATGTGGGTGATGGTGGCGTCGAACTCGCCACCCGGCGCTCCGGGCGCCAGCAGGCCGCCGTGGAACAGGGTGATGGATTCGCCTGGCTGCATACGCAGCACCTGCACATGGCGCGCAGCGCCCGCAGGCAGGGTAATTTCCAGCCCGGGGGTCAGGTCTGCAGGGCAATGAAAACGGGGCATGTGCTATTATTTTTGTAGCTGCTTGCGCTTGATGGATAAGCGCTAGAGGCCAATTTTGTATAAATCTCAGACGCGGCCAAAGGCATAGCCCATGGCTTCTTGCGTACCCTCGATCTGGTCGATGAGCTTGCACAGCGGGCCCAACTCGCGGTAGCGGTCGGCGGTGCTGCGGATGTAATGCAAAAAGCGGGGTGCATCCTGCAGGTACTTGGGCTTGCCATCGCGCAGCGTCAGGCGCGCAAAGATACCGGCCACCTTCAGGTGACGTTGCAGGCCCATCCATTCGACACTGCGGTAGAACTCGCCAAAGTCGGCCCCCCAGCCGGTGGGGCTGGAAGCGCCCACCAGGCCGGCCTTGCGGGCCTTTTCCCAGTAGCGCACCGTGATGTCGATGACGAAGTTCTCATCCCAGCTGATGAAGGCGTCGCGCAGCAGGCTGGCAATGTCGTAGGTGATGGGGCCGTAGACGGCGTCCTGGAAGTCGAGCACGCCCAGCGGCCCGCCA
>JAUYGP010000569.1 GCA_030690515.1 Giesbergeria sp. | reverse complement strand
GGTGCCGGTGCCCAGAAGGTCGCCGCTTTGCAGGTTGCAGCCGCCCACGGTGTGCTGCGCCAGCATTTGCGCCACGGTCCAGTACTGGTGGCGAAAGCTGGTGCGCGAGAGTTCGGTCGGGGGCTGCGCCTGGCGGCGGTGCTGCGCCGTCTCCAGTCCTACCGTGAGCTGCACGTCCACCCCGCCGCGGGCGCGGTTGTCGGGGCCGTCCAGATAGGGCAGGGGCTGCGGATCGGTGGCGGGGCGTTCGACCGCGGGTACGCGAAAGGGCGCCAGCGCCTCCATGGTCACAACCCAGGGCGAGACACTGGTGCAGAAGTTCTTGCCCAGAAACGGGCCCAGCGGTGCCATCTCCCAGAACTGGTGGTCGCGCGCCGACCAGTCGTTGAGCAGCCCCATGCCAAAGATATGCCCCTCGGCCTGCGCCAGCGGCACGGGCTCGCCCAGCGCGTTGCCCGGGCCGACGTAGATGGCCATCTCCAGCTCGTAGTCCAGCCGCGCGCAGGGGCCATGCACTGGCGCACTGGCGCCGGGGGGTAGGGCCTGGCCCCAGGGCCGGTGGAAGGCCGTGCCGCTGACCACTACGCTCGATGCCCTGCCGTGGTAGGCAATGGGCAGCCACTGGAAGTTGGGTGTGAGCGGCTCGTCGGGCCGGATGAACTGGCCCACATTGCGCGCGTGGTGGATGGAGGTATAGAAGTCGGTGTAGTTGGCCACGCGCACCGGCAAGGTGTATTCCACGGCCACCTGCGGCGTAAGGCAGCCGCGCAGCGCCTGCACGGCCTCGCCCTCGGCGCCGTCCTGCAACAGCGCAAACAGCCCATGGCGCAGCGCCTGCCAGGCCTCGGGGCACAGGGCCATGAGTTCGTTGAGCTGCGGGTGGGCACCGGCCAGGGCGGCTTCGTGGGCCAGGCCGTCCAGGCAGCCCGCTACTGCCACGCGCGCCAGGTCAATCACCTGATCGCCAATCGCCACGCCGCCCCGCCAGGGCTCGTCGCCGCTGTGGTGGCGAAACACCGCGAACGGCAGGTTCTGGAGGGGAAAGTCGCAGCCGGGCTGGTTGGCCGAGTCCACCCAGCTGCGCGCAGCCGGGTCGTGGGTGTGGTTGAGGTGTGTCATGGTCAGGCCTTGGCAGGGAGCAGGGCATCGTCAAAGATGGCGACAGCGCGCGTCCAGCCCGCCGAGGCGCCGCGAATCTTGTGCGGGAAGCAGCTGATCATGAAGCCACTGCTGGGCAGGGCTTCGAGGTTGTGCAGTTTTTCCAGGTGGCAGTAGCCAATGTCGCGGCCGGCCTTGTGGCCTTCCCAGATCAGGCTGGCGTCGTGGGTCTGGCCGTACTTTTGCGCGGTGTGCACAAAGGGGGCGTCCCAGCTCCAGGCGTCGGTGCCTGTTAGGCGCACGCCGCGTTCGAGCAGGTACATCGTTGCCTCGTAGCCCATGCCGCACCCGGCGCTCACAAAATCGTCGTGTCCGTAACGCGAGCCTGCGCGCGTGTTGACCACCACGATCTCCAGAGGGCTCAGCACATGGCCCATGCGGGCCAGTTCGGCCTCGACGTCCTGCGCCGTGACCACGTAGCCGTCGGCAAAGTGGCGAAAGTCCAGCTTCACCCCGGGCTGGAAGCACCATTCCAGCGGCACCTGGTCAATGGTGATGGAGGGTTTTTGGGTACCCAGGGCCTTGTCCTGGGTGGAGTGGAAGTGGTAGGGCGCATCGAGGTGCGTGCCGTTGTGCGTGGAAAGCTGCACCAGCTCCACTGCCCAGCCCTCGCCGTCGGGCAGGTCTTCCTTTTTCAGTCCGGGGAAGAAGGGCGCGATCTGCGCGAAGGTGTTTTCGTGGCTGAAATACTGGATCTTGGGCGCAAAGGCCGGTGGGTCGGAGATGACGTCGTTCTCGAGGTAGATAGACAGGTCGACAAAAGTGCGGGGCATGGTGCAGACTCCTTGGGCAGGGGATCGGTCAGCGCAACAGCACGAGGCTGATGGCGGGGAAGAAGATGAGCAGCAGCAGCACGCCCAGCATCATGAACGTGAAGGGCGCTGTGCCTCGGAAAATGTCGCCGAGCGAGATGCTCTCGTCCTGCAGCGTGCTTTTGATGACGTAGACCGACAGGCCAAACGGTGGCGTCAGCAGGCCGATCTCGACCGCCACCACAGTCACCACGCCGAACCAGATCAGGTTCATGCCGAACTGCTCGGCCAATGGCAGCATCAGCGGCAGCACGATCAGCAGGATGGACGAGGAGTCGACCACCATGCCCAGCGCGATCACGATCAGCACATAGAGCATCAGAAAGGCCGTGGCACCCAGCCCCGCCTGCGCCATGGTTTCGACCAGAAACTGCGGCATGCCCGACATGGCCAGCATGCGCGTGTAGATGGTGGCGCAGATGATGAGAAAGCTCACCGACACCGTGACATGGCCGGTCTCGGTCAGCACGCTCCACAGCGTGCGGGCATTGAGCTTGCCGCGCAGCAGCGCAATTACCAGCGCGAGCAGCGCGCCCACCGCCCCCGCCTCGGTGGCGGTGAAGTAACCCGCATACAGGCCGCCGAGCACCAGCACGATCATCAGCACACTGGGCACGAGCTTGCGCAGCAGCGCGCCCATGGGCATCAGCACCATGCCTTCGATGGGTTGGGGTGCGCCGCTGGCGTACACCGAGCGCGGCCACACGAAAGACATCACGACGATGCCCAGGGTGTAGGCCAGCGCCAGCAGCAGGCCCGGCACAATGCCCGCGGTGAACAGGTCGCCCACCGACTGGTTGGACAGGAAACCGTACAAGATCATCAGCAGGCTGGGCGGGATCAGCATGCCCAGCACCGACGACCCTGCCACGACGCCCACGGCAAACTTCGGGTGGTAGCCAAAGCGCAGCATCTCGGGCACGGCCACGCGCGTGAACACCGCGGCAGAGGCAATCGATACGCCCGTGATGGCCGCGAACACCGCATTCGACGCCACCGTGGCAACGCCCAGGCCACCGCGCAGGCGCCGCAGCAACTGGTTGGCCACCTCGAAGGCGTCCTTGCCGATGTCGGCATGGGCGACGAGGAAGCCGGTGAGCACGAACAGCGGTACCACGCCAAAAATGTGGCTGGCAATGGCGTCCTGGCTGGCTTGCGCCAGCAGGTGGGCGGCAATGCCGGCATCGTCCTTGATGAGCCACACGCCGATGAACGAGACGACGGCCAGCACCACCGCCACGTGCATGCCGGCCCAGATCAGCGCCAGCATCAGCACCAGCGAGGCGCAGGCAATCAGCGTTGGGCTCATGCCGTGCGCCTGGCCATGGCACGGCGCAGGTCGGCGAGCGCCAGCAAGACAAAAGTGACGAGCGTGGCGGCGAGTCCCACCAGCATCAGCACCCGCACCGGCCAGACCGGGGCGGTGAAGTCACCGATGGCGCCCACGTATTCGCGCATCTGGATCGATTCCCACAACGAAGGCCAGGCCGCCCACAGAATCGTCGCCATCAGCACCGCACCCACCAGATGGAACGCGGCGTGCAGCACGGCAGCCAGCACCGGGCGCGTGCGCTGCAGCCCTTGCAGCAAGACGTCGGCGCGCGTGATGCGGCCGCTGTGCAGGGTGTCGGCCAGTTGCAAAAACACGATACCGACGATGGACAGCGACACCAGCTCGGTCACCCCGCGTACGGGCGCACCCAGCAGGTTGCGGCCCAGCACATCGGTGTTGATGAGCAGCATCAGCGCCACGATCCATAGCGTGCCCAGTGCATTGAGGGCCTGCACCACGCGGTGAAAGTGCCAGGGCAGCGGCTGTCTGTAAGACTCGCTCGCCACCGCCGAGGGAGCCACCGAGGTGGTGGGTGGGGTCATGGAAATGAGTGTCCTTACTTGGCCGACCAGTCGCGTGGCAGGTCGGTGCCCGCCTTCTTCAGGCCATCGACGTAGCCCTTGAGCACCTGCTCGGCGGGCAGGCCTTTGCCCTGCAGATCGGCGGCCCAGGTTTTGGCTATGGGCGGCAGGGCTTCGGCCCAGCGCTTGCGCTCGGGGGCGGGCAACGTGCTCACCTTGGCGCCTGCGTCCTCCATCTTTTTGAGCAGACCTGCGGCCGCAGCGCTCTGGGCGGCGGAAAAACGTGCGGTGTACTCGTCGCCCACCTCACGGAAAATCTTCTGTACATCGGGCGGCAGTTTGTCGAAGCGCCCCTTGTTCATGGCAATGCCGCCAGCGAACTGAGAGCCGAAGTTGACCTTGGTGATGTAGGGCGCCACCTCGTGCACCTTGGCGCCCCAGGCGCCAGTGGCAAAGGTGACAACCCCGTTGGAGACGCCGGACTTGATGTCCTCGTAATAGGTGTTGAGGTTGCCCGCCACGGCTACGGCGCCGGTGCCCTGCACCCAGTTGGCCGAGGGGCCGGGCGCGGTGATTTTCTTGCCCTTGAGATCATCGATCGAGGTGACGGGGAAGTTGGTCCAGAGATGGTACGAATCGAGCGCTGCGCCGCCCAGGTACACCAGGCCGTTCTTGGTCCAGGCCTGGCCCATGGCCGGTACGTCGTGCTGCAATTGGTTCACCACCTTGGTGACGGTGCCGATGTCATCCGAACCGAAGGGCGCAAAGTAGCTCACGTTTTGCAGCGGGAAGCGCGGCGCCTCGAAGATGGTGCCGACAAAGCCGATATCGGCCACACCGTCGGCAATGCCCTTGGATTCGCTGCCGATCTTGATGAGGGTTCCGCCCCAGGCGCGCGTCCAGTCGATTTTGGTCTTGCTACCCGCATCGGCCAGGCGCTTGTCCACCTCAGGAATGAAAAATTCGTCGATCAGCTTGACCCACAAAAACACGGGGGGGTGTCCGCCCGCCGCCGTGAGCCGCAGGGTTTGCTGCGCATGGCTGGCGTTGGTCGCGGCGCAGCACAGGGCTGCGGCGACGGCGGCGATCTGGAATGAACGGCGGTGCATGGAGGTCTCCTTCAGGTGGGCGGATAGACGGGCAGCAGTGCGGCGATGCCTGCGGTCATGAAATGGACGAGCAGCGAGGCGGCCTGCGGATCGTGGGAGGTATTGGTGCCGTGCGAGAGGCGCTCTACCCGGTGGTCGATCAGGTGGTGCAAAAGCGCCCCGATGGTGAACTGGTAGGCCCAGGCGGCCTGCGCACGTGGGGCTCCTGGCCGTGCGGCGTGCAGCGCATCAATGAAGGCATGCGCCAGGGGGTCGAAGTAGTCGACCAGCACGCGCTCAGTATCGGGGGTGCGGTAGGTCAGCTCGCGTGCCACCAGTTGCGCGTAGTACTCGCCCTCGCTGCTGGCACGCATGGCCAGCACGGGATTCACAAAGGCCTCGACGATGCGTTGCAGGTGACCACTGTCCTGGGGGCTGGCCTGGGCCTGGCGCAACTGGTCCATGCGGGCGTCGATGGTGCCGCGCCAGTGGGCAAAGATGGCGTGAAACAGCTCATGCTTCTGCCCATAGTAGTAGGCCACCAGGGCCAGTGGAACCTGTGCCTCCAGGGCAATCTGGCGGATGGAGACCGCGTGGTAGCCGTGTTCGGCAAACAGCTTCTCGGCCGCCAGCAAAATGGCCGCGCGCCGGTCGGGGCGGTTGTGGGTCGCCGCGCGGGTGCGGGTTTTGGGGGGCGCGGAAGGCACTGCCATGGTGCTTGATTGGACGATTGTCTAAATTGTTTGTACAACCGTACAAACCCTGTGTCGTCCGGGGCGCGCACACGCTACCCTGCCCAGGGTATGCAAGTGCCCTATCTTCCTCAAATTCGCATTTTTCAGAACTGGCTGCGCGAGCATCGTGGCCTGTCCTTTGACGACTACGACGCCTTCTGGCGCTGGTCCATCACCGACCTTGATGCCTTCTGGCAAAGCGTGTGGGACTACTTCGACATCCAGTCGCCCACGCCGCACAGTGCTGTGCTGGCGCGCAACACCATGCCCGGTGCGCAGTGGTTTCCGGGTGCCCAAGTCAACTATGCGCGCCAGGTGCTGCGCCATGTGGATGCGGCGCACGCCGCGGGTGTGCCCGCCATCGTCAGCAGCAACGAGAAGCGCCAGCATCGTGAGATGACCTGGCCTGAACTGCGCCGCCAGGTCGCATCGCTGGCGTTGCACTTGCAGGCCCAGGGCGTTCAGCCGGGCGACCGCGTGGCCGCCTACCTGCCCAACGTGCCCGAGGCTATGGTGGCTTTTCTGGCCACGGTCAGTATCGGCGGTGTGTGGAGCATCTGCGCGCCCGATATGGGCACGCACGCCGTGCTCGACCGTTTCCGCCAGATTGAGCCCACGGTGTTGATTGCCGTCGATGGCGTGACCTATGGCGGCCGCGACCACGACCGCCTGCCCGTGCTGGACGAGCTGCGTGCGGCCCTGCCCAGTCTGCGGCACACGCTGCTGCTGGGGAATCTGGATGCTACAGTTTCAGTAGCTGGTTGCGCAGACTGGATAAGCGCTACAGGCAATTTTGACCCTAAAGTTGCGGCCTTCGAGCCCCTGTGGCTGCCGTTTGACCATCCGCTGTGGATCGTTTATTCCAGCGGCACCACCGGCCTGCCCAAGCCCATCGTGCATGGGCACGGTGGCATGGTGCTGGTGCAAATGCAACTGGGCGCCTTGCACAACGACCTGGGTTGCAGCTATGCGCCCAACAGCCTGGGAGAGCGCTACCACTGGTACAGCTCCACTGGCTGGGTGATGTGGAACGCCCAGGTGGGAGGCCTGTTGGCCGGGACCACCTGCGTCATTTTTGATGGCAACCCCGGAGGCAGCAAAGAACGCCCGGACTGGGCCTCGCTCTGGCGTT
This sequence comes from Giesbergeria sp., assembly GCA_030690515.1. Classification (GTDB taxonomy): domain Bacteria; phylum Pseudomonadota; class Gammaproteobacteria; order Burkholderiales; family Burkholderiaceae_C; genus Simplicispira. Next base: position 47,267 of record JAUYGP010000569.1, on the reverse strand, counting down.
TTGCGTCCGAAACCGGTGTGACCTTCTTCGGCGCCGGGGCGGCCTTTTATGCCGCCTGCATGAAGGCAGGCATTGCCCCGCAGGACTGTGGCGATCTCTCCCATGTTCGCGTGCTGGGCTCCACGGGTTCGCCGCTGTCGGCCGAAGTGCAGCAGTGGGGTACGCGCTTCATGGCGCACGCCGGCGCCATCGCGGGCCGCGCTGACGGTATCTGGTGGTGCAACATCTCGGGTGGTACAGACTTTGCCGGTGCCTTCATCGGCGGCAACCGCGAACTTCCGCAAACCCCCGGCAAGATGCAGTGCCGCATGCTGGGCGCTGCCGTCGAGGCCTGGGATGCGCAGGGCCGCCCCGTGCTCGATGCCGTGGGCGAACTGGTGTGCGCGCAGCCCATCCCGTCCATGCCGCTCTATTTGTGGAATGACCCCCAAGGCGAGCGCTACCTTTCCAGTTACTTCGACATGTACCCGGCAGGCCATGGCCGCAAGCCCGGTGGGGGCGACGGCCCGGCGGCGATGGGGGCTGTGTGGCGCCATGGCGACTGGATCCAGATTGGCGCGCAGGAGGATGGAGGCTGCGTCATCTTCGGTCGCTCGGACGCCACCATCAACCGCCACGGCCTGCGCATGGGCACCAGCGAGCTCTACAGCGCCGTCGAGGCCCTGCCCGAAGTGCTCGACAGCCTGGTGGTCGATCTCGAATACCTGGGCCGCGAGAGCTACATGCCCCTGTTCGTGGTGCTGCGCCCCGGCTTGGCGCTGGACGATGCGCTGCGCGCGCGCATCAACGGCGCCATCCGCACGGCACTCAGCCCGCGCTTTGTGCCCGATGACATCTTTGCCGTGGCCGAGGTACCCCGCACCCTGAGCGGAAAGAAGCAGGAGCTACCCATCAAGAAGTTGCTGCTGGGCCAACCCATCGAAAAAGTGGTCAACAAGGACGCCATGGCCAACCCCGGTTGCCTGGACTGGTACCAGGCGTTTGCGCGTGAACGGGAGGCTGCGCAGAGCGCTGCCTGATACCGCACCCTCCAGGTGCGGTATCGCGCGGTGGCTAACATACGGTCCGCTGCCAGGCGAACACCCCATGTTCGCTGGCAATTACGCCATGACAGATCTGCATACCCGCTCCCTGCGCCACGGCCGCCCCCACCGGGCGTCTGCGGGGCGGTGTCCGCATCCGCACCACGCCATCGTCCGCCACGGTGGCCCTAGCGCCCGCAGCTAATACAGCGTCGACCTGGGTGTGGCAGGTCGACGCAATCTCCAGCCCCGGCCCGCGCAACCGCGTCCGCCGCGTGCAACACCACACAGCCCCGTGCCCACCGGCCCCGCCAATGAGCTTCTCAGGTCGGTGGAGTCCTGCGCCTTGCGGCCCCGGCCGTGGGCCCTGCTTGTCTGGAGACTGTCATGGAGATGGCCCTGCCGCCTTTGCTTTTGCCGGGTTTGCCCGCCTGGCTTACAGGTTGGATGGAGTTGCGCATCGATGTGGATCTGCAACCCGCCAAACCCCTTGCCGAAGAGCTGGAAGGGTTCTACGAACGTCTGCACACCCCGGGGGACCGCCTGTGGGGCCTGCCTGCGGTTCCGTTGCCCCAACCGGGCTTTGCCATGCGCTACCGCGAGGCCGACGGCGAGTGGTATGTGTATGTGGAAGACCTGCAGCACCGCCGCCTGGCCGGCTACACCGTGTTCAACCGCCTGGTCGAGCTCGATCGCCGGGCGGACCGGCACCTGCGCGCCCCGCATTCGCGCTACGACACGCCCTACCAGCGGCGTGGCCTGGCCAGTGCGGTGTACCGCTGGGCGCTGCAGGAAGGCTGGTGCCTGGTCTCTGGTGCACGCCAGTCGCCGGGCGCCCACGCTCTGTGGCGTCGACTTGCCCAGCAGCACGCTTGGGGCTATGTAGACCTGCGCGACAAAGCCGTCACCTACCTGGGCCAGGATGTGGAGCCGCCGGTGCTGGACGACCTGCTGGTGCGTATGGTGCTGCTGGGTGAGGGTTGGCCGCTGGAGAGGCTGCGCAGCGCCATCCGCATGCGCGGATTGCCGTACAGCTCGTCACGGCAAGTCGGCGGTGCATCGCCATAATGGCTTTTGCGCGCGGACAGGGCAACCCTTTGCTCTCCGCGCTGGCCTGGCGCCTGTACCGCGCCCCCTTGCGAGAGTTGCCCATGTCCACGTTCCGTCCCAAACGTTTTTCGATGATCCGCGAGTTCCACCTGGCCGACTGGTTTACGCTGGGCAATGCCGTCTGTGGTGTGGGAGCCCTGTTCTCCAGCATGAGTTACCTGGAAACCCATGCTGTGCTGCACATCTACTTTGCCTGCGGCCTGGTGCTGGCGGCACTGGTCTTTGATGTGTTCGACGGGCGCATTGCGCGATGGCGGCAGAAAAGCTCGGCCATGGGGCGCGAGCTCGATTCGCTGGCCGATGTGATCTCGTTTGGCGTGGCGCCCGCCATCATTGCCTATGGCTGCGGCATGCAGGGGTTGTACGACCGCATTGTGCTGGCCTACTTTGTGGCCTGCGGCGTGTCGCGCCTGGCGCGCTACAACGTCACGGCTGAAACACTGTCGGGCGATGACGGCAAGGTGCGCTACTTTGAGGGCACCCCCATCCCGACGTCCATCGTGCTGGTGGCCGTGCTGGCGCTGGCTGCATGGCAGGGCGCCGTGCGCGACCAGCTCTGGGGTGGCGCGATGGTTTTGGGGGGCTTTACCCTGCACCCGCTGGTGCTGCTGTTTGCGCTGTCAGGCTCGCTGATGATCAGCCGCCTGCGCATTCCCAAGCTGTAGGGTGACTTGAAGGTCGATGGGGTGTAACGCTGCTGATGCCGGTATTCAGGCCGTGCCGTCCACACGGCCAGTGCCATCGGCGAGACCGTACTGACCCAGATGCAGGCCACCTTGCGGCACGGTATTCTGCACCGGCTCAAACGGCCGAGGCCCGGGGCATACCGGCGTCCCCGACCCGTGCCATACTGGTTTCCTACGGTTGGATTTTCTAGCCGTAGCCGTCGTGATAGTCGTCTTTACCCCCATAGGAGACAACACATGAAACCATCCGTTCACGTCATTGCGTTTGCCGTTACAGCCGCCCTTGCTGGTTGTGCTACCACCCCATCCACTGGCCCCATGGGATTTTTCGTTACCAGCGCGGGGCCTGGCAATGGGGCTGATCTAGGAGGCCTTGCGGGTGCCGATGCGCATTGCCAAAAACTGGCCACCGCTGTCGGCGCTGGTAAGCGCACCTGGCGCGCCTACCTCAGCACCGGCTGGACCAGCACAACGCCCGTGGTGAACGCCCGCGATCGCATTGGCAAAGGCCCTTGGTTTAACGCAAAGGGAGCGCTGATCGCCACGGACGTAGACAATCTGCACACCGCCAATCACCTGACCAAAGCGACCGCGCTGACTGAAAAAGGCGAGATGGTCAAAGGCCGCGGTGATACTCCCAATATGCATGATATTTTGACCGGATCGCGCGCCGACGGCACCGCTTTCTCGTCCGCCCCCGGCATGCCCGAGATGACCTGCGGCGAGTGGAAAAAAAGTGGCGATGGTTCGGCCATGACCGGCCACCACGACCGCACCGGGCTGGCTACCGACGCCTGGTCCGCTTCATGGAACTCGTCCCACAATACGGTTGGCTGTAGCCCGCAAGCCTTGACCAAAACCGGCGGTGCAGGATTGTTTTATTGCTTTGCCGCAGACTGAGCGGTGCAGTGGGTTGGTCTCGCTTGGCATGGCACCGCGCGCGACCTGCTCAGGGGCGGCGTGGTGATGCCTGCGGGCTTGACACTGCACCCGTTGGCGCTGCTGTGCACGCTGTCGGCGCGCTGAGGATCAGCCGCTTGCGCATGCCCAAACGGTAGGGGTACCGCGACGCACAAGCTATCGTGGTCGCCGGTTGACCAGCACGATGCCTGTTGCCACCAGTGCCAGCGCGGCCAGCAACCCGGGTGTGACCAGTTCACCCAGCCACCAGGCGCCGAACATCAACGCAAACACCGGGGTGAGGAAGACAAATACCGAAATTTTGGTAGCTGGGTAGTGCGCCAGCATCCACATCCACGCCAGGTAGCTGGCAAAGGCCCCCAGCAGCGCCTGCACCAGCAGCGACAGGGTGGCGAAGGTGCTGAAATCAAGACTCCAGCGCTCACCCAGCAACAGGGACAGCAGGGGCAGCACCGCTGCACTCACGGCGACCTGGTAGAACAACTGTTTGGCAGGGGCCACATGGCCCAGCGAGGTACTGCGCAGAACCACCGTGGTCAGCGCCCACAACAGCCCACCCGTCAGGCCCAGCAAGTCGCCCAGCCAGGCCCGGGGCAATGCGGCATTGGCGGGGCCGAGCAGGCCGTCGCCCATGGCCAGGCCCACGCCGAAAAAAGCACCCGCCAGGCCCAGCCATTGCCAGCCGCGCAGGCCCTCGCCCGGAATGAAGCGCGGCAGCAGCAGCGCCACCCAGAACGGCGCGCAGTACAAAAACACCGTCAACCGCGAGGCGGTGGTGAACTGCAGGCCCACATAGATGCACGCGAACTCGCACGCAAACAGCGAGCCGGCCAATAGCCCGGCGCGCGTGGCACCCACGGGCTCGCGCGCATTGCCCAGGGGTACACCGCGCCACAGGCACCAGGCCGCCACCGCCACGGTGGCCAGGGCAAAACGCACAAACGCCTGGAACACGGGCGCCACCTCGGCCACCGTGGCCTTCACCAGCACCTGTTGAAAGCCCCAGAACATGCAGCAGGCCAGAAGGATGGAAATGGCGAGGGTGTCGAGGTGGTTCTTGCGGGAATGGGGCATGGCCCATTATCGAATCACCCGCGCATTCAGCCTGTCTCCGACAGAGCGATCACGGCACTGGATGGCTGTCTGGTATGCGGGGTAGCCATTGCCCCAGCATATCGCTGGGCAGCGCGCGACTGAACAGGTAGCCCTGGCACATGTCGCAACCCAGGCTGTCGAGGAAGGCATGCTGCCCCTCTGTCTCCACGCCTTCAGCTACCACAGCCAACCCCAGGTGGTGTGCGAGGCTGATGGTGGCGGTGCAGATGGCGGCATCGTTGGGATTGGTCTCCAGATCCTGCACAAAGCTGCGGTCGAGCTTGAGGCTGTCCAGCGGAAGGCGCTTGAGATAGGCGAGTGAGGAGTAGCCGGTTCCGAAGTCGTCCATGGCCAGGCGCACGCCCAGGGCGCGGATCTGCTCCAGTCGCTCGATGCTGGCCTGGGGGTCCTGCATGGCAACGGATTCCGTGATCTCCAGCGTCAAGGCAGCGCCAGACAGGCCGTTCATGTGCAGCATGTCGGCGATCTGCTCGGGCAGGAGCGGATTGCGCAACTGCACCGCGCTGAGATTGACCGACATCCGCAGCTGCGTGAGGCCTTCGCGGTGCCATTGGGCCAGGGTGCTGCAGGCAAGCTGTAGGACCTGTTCGCCCAGCTGGTTGATCAGGCTCAGCTCCTCCGCTAGGGGGATGAAATCGAGTGGCGCTATCCAATGGCCTTCGGGGTGTTGCCAACGGATAAGGGCCTCGAATCCCAGGACCGTGCGGGTGCGACAGTCCACCAGGGGTTGGTAATGCACCTCGAAGCGCTTGGATGCGACCGCTTCTTTCAGCGCCCGTTCCATGGCAGCACGCTGGGTGGCTACGGCCATCATGGCCGGATCGAAGCAGCGGTAGGTACCTTTGCCCATTTGCTTGGCCTGGTACATCGCAATGTCAGCGCTTTGCATCAGGCTGCCGCGGTTCTGTCCGTCCTGCGGGTAAAAACAAATGCCGATGGAGGTGGAAGGGCTCAGATCGTGCCCGGCCAGATTGACCGGTTGGGACAGCTGCTCCAACAACTTGGCGGCGACCGACAAGGCATGCTGGGGCTCGCCCATGTCAGAAAGTACCACCACGAACTCATCGCCGCCGAGCCGGGCCACGATGTCGTTCTCACGCACGGCGCTGCGCAGGCGCTGTGCTGTCACGCGCAGAAACTCGTCGCCCACGCCGTGGCCCATGCTGTCGTTGATGCCTTTGAAGTTGTCCATGTCCAGGAACAGTACGGCCAGCCGGCGGTTGTGCCGTCGTGCGTCGGCCACGAGTTGGTCCAAGCGAGCCTCCAGCGTGTAGCGGTTGGCCAGGCCGGTAAGCGTGTCGTGGTGCGCCAGGCGTTCGATGGCGCGCGCAGCGTTGCGCTGCTCGGTGACGTCGGAGTAGAGGGTGACAAAGCCCCCGTGCGGTATGGGGGCCCCCACCAGATCGATGACGACCCCGTTGGGCCGCACGCGTTCCATGCGGTGGTGTGTGGGGTGCAGCGCCTTGGCTGTGAGCGCCGCCACGAAGTCCTCCACGTCCACGGCGCCGTATTCACCGCGCTGGGCATTGAAGCGCGCCAGTTCGGAAAAATGGGGGCACTGGTTGACCAGCTCGCGGGTAAAGCCCAGCAGGCGGATGGCCTCGTCGTTCATCAGCACCAGATGCAGATCCTTGTCGAAGACGCTCACGCCGCAGGGCAGGTTGTCGGCCAGGGTCTGCAGCAGCGCATTCTTCTCGATCAGGGTGGCCTCGCGCGCCTTGTTCTCGGTGATGTCGGTGTAGCTGGTGACGAAACCCACCGTATTCCCGTCGGCCTGCATGGGGCGGCCCTCGACCAGGTGTGTGCGGCCCGTGGGCCGGGTGCGTTCGAGCCGGTGGGGCTCGAAACGCAGGGCCCATTCGCGGCGTTGTTGCACATAGGCCTCGGGGTCACCGGGGCCGAACTCGCCGCGCCGGGCCGGGTAGCGGATCAGGTCCTCGAACGGCACGTTGGTGTAGACCCCCTCGGGGGGCAAGTCGAGCACCTCGAGCAGCTTGTCGTTCCAGCATTTGAGACGCAACTCTTCGTCAAACACCGAGATGCCCTGCGGCAGGTGCGCCAGCACGCTGCGCAGGTACAGCGCCTGGTCGTGCATGGCTGTGGCATTGCGCTCGCGCTCGGTGATGTCGGTGTAGATGCTGACGAAGCCGCCGCCGGGCAGGGGGGCGCCAATGACTTCAAGCACAACGCCGTCAGGGCGCTGGCGCACGAAGCGGTGCGGCTCATGCTTGAACGCCAACTCCATGCGCTGGCGGGTCTGTTCGTGCGGGTCGCCGGGGCCGTATTCGCCACGGCAGGCATTGAAGTAAAGCAAATCCTCTAGTGAAGGCATCTCGCCGGAGAACAGCTCCAGCGGGAACTCCAGCATCTGGATGGCCAGGCGGTTGATGGACAAAACACGCAGCTCGGAGTCGAGCAGCGCAATGCCTACCGGGAGATGCTCCAGCATTTCCCTGGACAGCTTGAGTACGTCCTGAGGCTCCAGGGTGCTGAAAGAATGGGGGTGCTGGCTCAAAGTTCTCTCCTGGATGTACGGACGGCTCAGGAAAGGGCGGAAAGCGCTTGAACACGTACCAGGATATGGTTTCCGCCATGGTGACAGAAATACGGGGCCCCTGCGTCCTAGGGTTTGCACCATGCGGCGCTGGCATGGCGATACGGGACCGATACCTTGCGCTACAGGGGCGGGCGGGCGTCACGGTACACTTCGCGGCATCCGGGCTGCCTTGTTTCTGACACTCTTTCTCGCACCTTTCAATTTCATGGCCGTTGACACGGCGGGCCACGCCCGCACCAGTTTTGATCTTAAGAGCGCCTCGCTGCCCGTGGTGGCCGTGGTGCTCAAGACCACCGACGTCGCCGTGCTGGCCGCCGACCTGGCCGAGCGCCTGGCCGACGACCCCGGGTTTTTTGACAACGACCCCGTGCTGATCGACCTGGTGCCCGTGCGCGAGGCGGCCGAGCCCATCGATTTTGACGCCGTGGCCGCACTGCTGCGCAAACACCGCACGCTGCCCGTAGCCGTGCGCGGCGGCAGCTCCGCACAGATGGAAGCCGCCCATGCCGCAGGCCTGGTGGCCGCACCCGATGCGCCGCCCGCCCGCGCCGAACCGGCTGCGCCGGAGGTGGTGCGCGAGGTGCCTGTGGCCGGCCCGGGCACGGTGGTCATCGACAAGCCTCTGCGTTCGGGCCAGCAGGTCTATGCGCGTGGCGCCGACCTGGTGGTGCTGGCCATGGTGAGCTTTGGGGCCGAGGTGATTGCCGATGGCAACATCCACGTTTATGCCCCACTGCGCGGTCGTGCCATGGCCGGTGCGCGGGGCAACACCGAGGCCCGCATTTTTTCGACCTGCCTGGAGCCCCAGCTGGTCTCCATCGCGGGCATCTACCGCACCACCGAGACCGAGTTGCCCGACAACGTTCGAGGCAAACCCGCGCAGGTGCGGCTCGACGGCGAAAAGCTGCTGATCGAGCCGCTTTGATCCCTTCCCTTTTTCTGAACCAACCCACAGAGACTTCTCGAATATGGCCAAAATCGTCGTCGTGACCTCCGGCAAGGGTGGCGTGGGCAAGACCACCACCAGCGCCGCCTTTGCTTCCGGCCTCGCTCTGCGCGGCCACAAGACTGCGGTGATCGACTTTGACGTCGGTCTGCGCAACCTCGACCTCATCATGGGGTGCGAGCGCCGCGTGGTGTATGACCTCATCAACGTGATCCAGGGCGAGGCCAACCTGAACCAGGCGCTCATCAAGGACAAGAACTGCGACAACCTGTTTGTGCTGGCCGCCAGCCAGACGCGCGACAAGGACGCGCTCAGGCTCGACGGCGTAGGCAAGGTGCTCGAAGACCTGGCGGCGATGGACTTTGAATACATCGTCTGCGACTCGCCCGCCGGTATCGAAAGCGGCGCACTCATGGCCATGCACTTTGCCGACGAGGCCCTGCTGGTGACCAATCCCGAGGTGTCTTCGGTGCGCGATTCGGACCGCATCCTCGGCATGCTCGGCAGCAAGACGAAACGCGCTATCGAAGGGGGCGAACCCATCAAGGAGCACCTACTCATCACCCGATACAACCCGGGCCGCGTGCAGGAGGGGCAGATGCTGAGCCTGGACGACATCCAGGACATCCTGCGCATCAAGCTGATCGGTGTTATTCCAGAATCCGAGGTGGTGCTGCAGGCCTCCAACCAGGGCCTGCCTGCCATTCACATGCAGGGCACCGACGTCTCCGAGGCCTACAAGGACGTGATTGATCGTTTTCTGGGCGAAGACAAACCCCTGCGCTTCATCGATGCCGAAAAGCCCGGCTTCTTCAAGCGCCTGTTCGGGAGCAAATAAGCCATGGCGTCTTTCCTCTCCTTCCTGCTGGGCGAAAAGAAGAAAACCGCCAGCGTTGCCAAGGAACGTCTGCAGATCATCCTGGCACATGAGCGCAGCGGGCGCAATGCCTCCGAGCCCGACTACCTGCCTGCGCTGCAGCGTGAACTGGTGGCGGTGATCAGCAAATACGTGAAGATCAATCCCGACGACCTCAAGGTCAGTCTGGAGCGCCAAGACAACCTCGAAGTGCTCGAAGTGAAGATCGAGTTGCCAGAAACTGCGCGTTGATACGGTTTGCCTTCGACTGCGTAACGATCATTGGATCGATTCATCGTGCTATAGCTTGGTATTCGGTGCCCCGCCCAATACAAACCTGTATGAATCCCTGCAATTGGCGCATCTCGTAACACGCTTTGACAAGGTGTTGCACTTGTGTGTTTGAAAGCGCCCTGCCACCCCCGTAGCATGCCCTAACGCCTGACCTTGCGCAGGCCACAGGAGGGTGTGCAATGCAGGCGTGGACTCTGAAATGCGGCGGTATGGCGCTGTGCGCGGCGGGCTTGGTAGCCTGCGGTGGTGGTGAGGACGAGCCGGACTCCCTGCGCTCCGAAGGGGCGGCATCCGCACCCATGGCGCGCTTGGCGTCTGTTGCTCCGATGGTGCTGGTGACCCTGCAGCCCACCGACCTGGACTTCCCTGGCCCCGAACGTGGTTTTTACCGTTTCGCCACTGATCCTTCCAAAATCACGGCCACCTCGCTGCTCTACGTAGCGCAAGAGGGGCAGCGCCTGGTCTATACGCCCGCCGATCTGAGCGCCTACCGCACGCGCAGTTTGCCTTCGAGCTACCTGAACAAGCTCGAGACGGGCTTTGCCAATCTGCGCAAGCAGGGACTCAAGACGGTGCTGCGTTTCGCCTACAACTACCCGGAAACCGAGGCCGAGTACCTGAACGCGCAGGACGCCACCCTCTCGCGGGTCAAATCCCATATCCAGCAACTGCAGCCGGTACTGCAGCGCAATGCCGACGTGATCGCCGTGATGCAGGGGGGGTTCATCGGCGCCTGGGGCGAATGGCACACCTCGTCCCACAACCTCACCACACCGGCACGCAAGGCAGCGGTGCGCGATGCGCTTTTGCAGGCGCTGCCAGCGCAGCGCCTGCTGCAGGTGCGCTACCCGGCGGATCTGGCCCGCTGGTATCCCGAGCCTGTCACCCTGGCGCAGTGGCTATCGTCATCGCCGCCTCCCGCTGCGCGCGTTGGTTTGCACAACGACTGCTTTCTGGCGAGTGCGGACGATGTGGGTACGTACTTTGCTGAAACCGTCGCCGAATCGCAGGCCCTGCGCACCTATGCGCAAAAGGCTACGACGGTGACGGGGGCTGGCGGGGAGACCTGTGCCCCCCCCGAACCCGCCCAGGCCCGAATGACCTGCGCCGACCTTCTGCGCGAGGGTGCGGCCTACCACATGAGCTACCTGAAACGCGACTACTACGGCGGTTTCTTTGCGCAGTGGCAGGCGGGTGGCTGCCTGGCGGAGGTGTCCCGGCGGCTGGGCTACCGGGTGGAACTGCAAACCGTAGCCCACAGCAGCACGGCGGCTCACCGGGGTACGTTGGCCTGGTCGGCGACCTTGCTCAACCAGGGCTGGGCCCGGCCCTTGAACGCACGTAGCCTGGTGCTGTCGCTCGTCGATGTCCAGGGCCAGACCACGGTGCTACCGTTGCCCGGCTCTGATCTACGCCAGGCTGCGCCCGGCGAGCTCCTGCGCCTGGAGGGTGAGGTGGCGCTGCCAGCCACGTTGGCGACGGGAACCTACCGAGTGCACCTGGGCGCACCCGATGCAGAGGCCAGCCTTGCGGCCAACCCAGCCTATACCTTGCGCTTTGCCAATGCAGACGACGGCGTCGCTGGCGTGCAATGGCTGGTATCGCAGGGCGCGCTGGCGCTGGGCACCACGCTGCTGGTGCAGTGATCAGCGCGCGTGCTTGGCCCACTTTCCGGCCAGCGCCTGCGCAATACTCAGCCCACGCTGGCCCGGTTGTAGCCAGGCACGTTGCCCTGCGGCAATCGTTCCTGGCTGGTCAACGGCCAGGTAGTAGCCGCAGTTTCCGGTCAGCGCCATGGTGCGCCCTGCCTGCACAAAACCCATGACGGCGTTGAATTTGTAGCAAGGCTCGCGTGGCGCGGTTACGCGTAACACGCAGTCGGGGAAATGCAGGCGGTCGCCCACGTAGACCTCGTGCTCGAGCAAGCCTTCCACCGTCAGATTCTCGCCCATGAAACCGGGCGGCAGCACTTCGTCAAACAAGCCCACGCCGTGCTTGCGACGCTGCGCCTGCCAAAAAGCGTAGTGCGCAGCAGGGTAGGCATAAACCGCCTTGTCCAGGCCGCCGTGCACGCACAGATCGGCCTGTTCGTCACCGTCCAGGCCTAGGCGGCCCGCACGCACTGGCCCTGCCACCGGTGCCTTGCCGATGGCGGTAAGAATCCTGCGTTCACCGATGCGCAAGGGTTGTGCTGTGCCCACGCTCAGGTGGTGCAGCAGGAGGCAAGGGTGTTGTGGAGTGGACATGGACAAGGAAGGGGTTGTGGTCACCCCGTGCGAAGGAGAAGAGCCTATGTCGCTACGAGCTCAAGCGTGAACGCACAGCCGACACAATTCACGTTTGATTTAGAAATGGGATTACCAGCCCCACAACAGCCTGCGGGCTACCCAGCCGCGTGGGCCGCCGTCCTGCTGTACCTTCACCCACTGGCTGCGCCGCTCCAGGGTGCGCAGTACTTCACCGCGGGTGGCCTTGCCGACGATGCGTGAGCGAGTGCTCGGGCCGCTGCGCAGATTGACCACGTTGCCCTTGACCACGTGGTTTGCCTGCTTTCCCACCAACGGGCGGAAGATCCAGCCGGTATCGTTCTCGAAATCGCGTACGTGCAGCCACTGGCCTTTGCGGCCCGTCACCTCCAGTGGATAGCCCCGCGAAAGCACCCATCGCGCTTCATGCTGCGTGCCTGCGCCTGCACGCAGATTGACCTCGGCCCGCTGCACGCTCACCATCTCGCGCGCCTGCGCGCCTGTTGTGGCGGCCAGGCAAAGCGCCAGGGATGTCAAAAAACGGGGAAGGTGGTGCAGGCGAGACATGAGGCTCCAGTTCAAAAAAGGCGGGCGTGGCCCGAGGGGGTTGGAGTCCAAGGATTGTTCCAGTCTGGGCTGGAATGTCAAAACGGGCCGGTTTCCCGCAGTCCGCTGCAGGGTTTTTGCACGCGGGCGTGTGCTCTTTCAGGAAGGCGTGTTGTCGGCGCCCCCGGGGGCGGGCACCGCCTGCAGGCGGCCGAGCTGGTGTGCCAGCTCGACGGCAGAGTGCACGCCCAGCTTGGCAAAAATATTGGCGCGATGGAACTCCACCGTGCGTGGCGTGATGCCCAAGTGGTCGGCGATGGTCTTGTTGTAGTGGCCGCAGAGCAGTTCGTCGAGTACCTCACGTTCGCGCTGGCTTAGGCTGGCCAGCGCACCGCGCAGGCGCTGTGCTTCGCCCTGGGCCTGCTGCTGCGCGCTGGCAGCAGCCAGGGCTTGTTCCACGCGGTCGACCAGCAGGTTGTCCTGGAAAGGTTTTTCCAGAAAATCCCAGGCACCGTTCTTCACGGCGGCCACGGCCATGCCTACGTCGCCATGTCCGGTGAGAAACAGCACTGGCCAGGGGCAGCCCAGCTGGGTGAGTTTCTCGAAGGTGCTCAGGCCCGACAGCGGCTCCATACGAATGTCCATCAGCACCACGGCATGGCCCCAGTCGTCCTGGCGCACGGCAGCTGCCTTGAGAAAGGCGGGGCCGCCGTCCCAGGTGGCTGTGCGGTAGCCGCGCGAGTCGAATAGCCAGGCCAGTCCGTCACGCACGTCGGGATCGTCGTCAACGATGTGAATGGCAACACGGTTCATGGAGTCTCCTGCGGTGAGGGGCCGGTGGCAGCGCCGTCCAGCGGTAGCCAGACGGTAAAGCGGGCGCCTCCCAGCTCCGGGTCGTGCTCCACTTCGATGCGGCCATGGTGCGCTTCGACGATGGAGCGGCAAATGGCCAGCCCCATGCCCATACCACCGTCCTTGGTGCTGAAAAAAGCGTTGAAGATGTGCTCGCGGTCCTCCTCGCGCACGCCAGGGCCGCTGTCGGCCACCCACAGCTGCGCCATGCGCGGCTCGGTCGCGGACTGCACCCAGACGCGTACCTGCCCGGGCTGGCTTGCGCCCCGGGCGGCCCAGCCCAAGGCGTTGGCGACCAGGTTGGTCACCACATGCTCCAGCAGCAGGCCGTCGGCCTGCACCCACACGGCGCCCCGGGGGGGAAGCACCTGCAGGGTCACCTCCGGCGGGGTTGTCTGCGTTGCCACGCAGCGGCGTACAAAGCCGGTCAAATCGAAGCGCTGGTACGACAACTCACGTTGTCGTGCAAAGGCATTCACGCGCTGGATGATGCCTCCGGCCTTGTCCGACAGGCGGGCCATGCGGGCGACCACCGGGGCCACTTCGTCCAGCGCAATGCTGCGATCGCGCAGACGGTTGAGCAAACCGTTGGCAAAACTGCTCAGCGCACCCAGTGGCTGGTTCAGCTCATGGGCCAAGGTCGAGGCTACCTCGCCCACGGCCACCAGGCGGCCCGAGGCCTCCAGCTTTTCCTGCTGCAGAGCGGCCAGGCGCTGGGCACGCTTGCGTTCGCTGATGTCGAGCACCGAGCTCATCCAACCGACCTGCTTGCCCAGGGCGGTGGTGAGGGGTGACTCGTGGATCAGCACATCCACCAGATGGCCGTCGCGGTGCTGGAACTGTACTTCCAGGCCTTCGTCGCGGGTGCCCTGGGCGATCACGTCGCGGTGCAGCAGGCCCAGCTCTCCGGCCTGGTGTGCGGGCCAGTAGGGCATGGGGGCTGACTGGCCCACCAGTTCGGCGGCGCTGTAGCCCACCATGCGGCAAAACGCCTCGTTCACATACAGCACCTTGCCATTGCGGGCCCAGGCGCGCAGACCGATGGTGACGGAGTTCTCCATGGCGGTGCGCAGTACCACCTGCGCCTGCAAGAGCGCTTGCACATGCTGGCGTTTGCCAATGTCACGCCGCAGGGCGAGCAGGCTGACCAACATGCCCAGCAAAAACAACAACGCCACCAGCAGGAAGATGCGCGGCACCGTGGCCGGCTGCGTGTCCAGCGGTGCCACCTCGACGAAAAGGTCGGTGCCAGGCAGGTTCATGGGCGCCAGGTACGCGCTGGGGCCATCGGGGTCGGCGGCGGTGGTGTCGGCGCCATCGATCACCAGGCGCACCCTGTGGCTCTGGTGGAACCAGGGGGGCACCAGCCCTTGCACGCAGGCCTCCATGCCCAGGGCTGCCACGTAGTTGCCCACGAAGGTCCCTCGCTCAAAGAACGGCACCGTTAACCAGACGGTGTCAGTCTGCGTGCCATCGGCCTGGCGCATGGGGCCGGCGTAGGCGGAGCGGCGCAGGCCGGCGGCGATGTCGAACATGCTGGCCAGCGCCTCAGCATTGGAGGGGTGGGCCTGGTTGTCGGTCTGCCAGCGTGCGGGCTGGCCTTGCGGTCCGGGCTCTTGCCAGCCATGCCAGAGAATGGCGCCGGGAGCATTCCAGAGCAGCCCTCCCTGCATGGTCGGGGCGGATCGCGAGGACGGTGTGCGGGGTGATTCCAGCACCGCCTGGCGCGCGAGCACCAGCAGGTCTTCTTCGAGGCGGTTGAAGTGAAAGCGTGCGCTTTGCTCCAGCCACTGGCCGTCGGCCACGCGTCGACGCTCCTCTTCCTCATCTTCAAAAGCACTGAGGTACAGCACCAGTGCGACCACCGACGCCACCACGAGCACCAGAAAACCCAGCATCCACCACAGTGCGCGGCGGTTGCGCGGTGTCTGTCCCGGCGGCGTTTGCTGCAGCAGGGCAAAGTCCAGGGGAGGTGGATCGGGCGAGGGTTGCATCGGAGTGGAATTGGCGTGCGCCAGCCGTAGCATAGCGACCATGGGAACGATCGACACGCAACTTCCGGGCTTCAGGCGCCGCCGCATGCTGCAGGGGCTGGCGGCCGTGGCTGGCTCGGCCGCAGGGCTGGTACGCGCAGCACCTGCGGGGCTGACGATCCGGCTCTCGCACGTGGTGGCCGAGGACACTCCCAAGGGCCTGGCGGCCAACCGGTTCCAGGCGCTGGTGGACGCGCGCTCGGGTGGGCGCATTGCGGTGGTGGTCTACCCTGACGCGCGACTGTATGGCGACCACGACGAAATGCAGGCCCTGCAACTGGGCGCCGTGGAAATGCTGGCGCCCTCGCTGTCCAAGTTCGGGCGCATCGGTTTTCCCGAGTTCGAGTTGTTCGACCTGCCTTACCTTTTCCCGGATGTGGCCAATGTGCGCCGCATCACCCAGGGCGCCCTGGGGCAACGCATGCTCGATCGGTTGGGGCGCCAGCGGCTGGTGGGGCTAGGCTTCATGGACAACGGGTTCAAGCACATGAGCGCCAACCGTCCCTTGCTGGAACCAGCGCATTTCGAGGGTCTGCGCATGCGCATCCAGGCCTCACGCGTCATTGCGGCGCAAATGCGCGCCCTGGGCGCGCGGCCTGTCACGCTGGCCTTCAGCGAAACGCGGCGGGCGCTGGCGGCTGGCGTGGTCGATGGCACCGAGAACCCGGTTTCCAATTTCTGGACCCAGGGCATGCACGAGGTCCAGACCGACCTGAGCCTGACGCAGCACGCCTATCTGGGCTATGCCTTCGTCGCCAACCAGCGCTTCTGGGAGTCCATGTCCGCGCCCGACCGCACGTTGGTCAGTGAGGCGCTGCGCGAGGCGCTGTACTTTGGCAACCAGATTGCCGACACCCAGAACGACAAGGCCCTGACGGCCCTGCGCGAAGCGGGCGGCACGCGCATCCATGTGCCAGCGCCAGCGCAAATCGCGCTCATGCGCAAGGCCGTGGAGCCCGTGCATACGGGGCTGGCACGGCGCATCGGCACGGCATGGCTGGACGATGCACGCAAGGCCATTGATGGCGGTTGATTTAGGGTAATCCCTAGTGTCCGAACTGTTGAAGGCCACAGTTGCCCGGACCGGTGTGTATTTGTATCGTTCAACCAGTCCCATGCAGGGCCTTTCAACTTTGGAGACAACGATGAAATTGACATTGAAACTTCTGGCTGCCAGCACGCTGCTGGCTTTTGGTCTGGGCGCGCAGGCCGCCCCCATCGTCATCAAGTACAGCCACGTGGTGGCCGACGTGACGCCCAAGGGCAAGGCGGCGCTCAAGTTCAAGGAACTGGCCGAGAAGAACCTCGCCGGCAAGGTCGAGGTGCAAGTGTTCCCCAACAGCCAGCTGTTTGGCGACGGCAAGGAAATGGAAGCCCTGTTGCTGGGCGACGTGCAGATCATTGCGCCTTCGCTCGCCAAGTTTGGTAAGTACACGCCCAAGCTGCAGATTTTCGATCTGCCCTTCCTGTTTGACGACATCCAGGCCGTGGATCGCTTCCAGGCCAGCCCCGAAGGCCAGAGCCTGCTCACCTCCATGTCCAAGAAGGGCATCATGGGTCTTGGCTACCTGCACAATGGCATGAAGCAACTCTCGGCCAACACCAAGCTACTGCAGCCCACCGATGCCAAGGGCCTGAAGTTCCGCATCCAGGCGTCGGATGTGCTTGAAGCCCAGTTCAAGGCCGTGGGCGGCAACCCACAGAAGATTTCCTTCTCCGAGGTGTATCAAGCCCTGCAGACCGGCGTGGTCGATGGCACGGAGAACCCCTGGTCCAACACCTACAGCAAGAAGTTCCACGAGGTGCAGAAGTACATCATGGACAGCGACCACGGTGTGCTGGACTACATGGTCATCACCAACGCCAAGTGGTGGGCCGGCCTGCCGCCCGATGTACAAAAAGGTCTGAAAGCCGCCATGGACGAGTCCATCGCCTACGGCAACAAAGCGGCCTTCCAGGAAGCCCTGTCGTTCCGCGACAAGGTGATTGCCGACAAGAAGGCCGAGGTCGTGCCGCTGACCAAGGAGCAGAAGGCTGCCTGGCGCACCGCCATGCAGCCCGTGTGGAAGAAGTTCGAAGGTGAAATTGGCAAGAACCTGATTGACGCCGCACAGCGCGCCAACCAGTAAGCCGGAGCCCACCTGAGCCCATGGCCCCGGCACGACCGGGGCTTTTTTTGGAGCACTTTTGATGAAAATCCTCAACCATCTCGAAGAGTGGATCATCTCCCTCATGCTGCTGGCCATGACAGGGCTGACCTTTCTGCAGGTCGTCATGCGCTATGTTTTTAATAGCGGATTTACCTGGGCGCTGGAGCTCACCACGGTGTTCTTTGCCATCATGATCTTCGTGGGGGTGTCGTACGGCGTGCGCGTAGGCTCGCACATCGGTGTGGATGCGCTGGTCAAGCTGATGGCACCGGGCAAGCGCAAGGCGGCTGGTATCGTGGCTGTGCTGCTGAGCCTGGCTTACGTCGGTTTCGTTCTGGCCGGTTCCATGGAATACGTGCTCAAAATGAAGCAGGTCGGCATCGAGCTTGAAGACATGCCGATCGAGCGCTGGCAGATTCTGGCCGTGATGCCGCTGGGCATGGCGCTCACCGGTTTTCGCTTTCTGCAGATTCTCTATGACCTGATCACCGGCCGCGCCGACTCGCTGCGCCTGGCCGACGAGGCGGCTGAAGCCATGGGCCTGAAGGCCGAGGAGGAAACGCAATGAACACGCTCGTACTTTTTGCCGGGCTTTTCTTCTGCATGGCCATCGGCATGCCGATCGCCATCAGCCTGGGGCTCTCCAGCATCGTCACTATTGTCTTCTTCTCGCAAGATTCGCTGGCCAGCCTGACGATCAAGATGTTCGAGACCAGCGAGCACTACACGCTGATGTCGATCCCCTTCTTCGTGCTGGCCGGTGTACTGATGTCCACCGGGGGTGTGGCCCGGCGCATGGTGAATTTCGCCATCGCGGCTGTGGGCCATTTGCGCGGCGGCTTGGCCATTGCCTCGGTGCTGGCCTGCATGCTGTTTGCGGCGGTCTCGGGCTCCAGCCCGGCCACGGTGGTGGCCATTGGCTCCATCGTGATCGCGGGGATGGTGAAGAACGGTTATCCCATGGAGTTTGGCGCCGGTGTCATCTGCAACGCCGGTACCCTGGGCATCCTGATTCCGCCCTCCATCGTGATGGTGGTCTACGCCGCCGTGACCGAAGTGTCCGTGGGCCGCATGTTCCTGGCGGGCGTGATCCCTGGCCTGGTGCTGGGTTTCATGCTGATGTTCGCCGTCTGGTGGCGCGCCGGCAAGCTCAAGACCACGCCGCCCCCGAAGGCCAGCATGGGCGAAGTGCTGCGCGCGCTGCGCGAGTCGATGTGGGGCCTGGCACTGCTGGGCATCATCATGGGCGGCATCTACGGAGGCGTTTTCACGCCCACCGAAGCGGCGGCGGTGTCAGCGGTTTACGCCTTGGGTGTGGCCGTGTTCATCTACCGCGACCTGAAGATCAAGGACCTGCCGCATGTCTTCCTGGAAGCCGGTCGCACCACGGTGATGCTGATGTTCATCGTCGCCAATGCGCTGCTGTTTGCGCACGTGCTGACCACCGAGCGCATCCCGCAGACTATTGCCGAACAGATCATGGGCATGGGTATGGAGCCCTGGATGTTCCTGGCAGTAGTGAACGTGATCCTGCTGATTGCCGGCAACTTCATGGAGCCCACCGGCATCATCCTGATTCTGGCGCCGATCTTTTTCCCGATCGCCACACAGCTAGGCATCGATCCTATTCACCTGGGCATCATCATGGTGGTGAACATGGAGATCGGCATGGTGACGCCGCCCGTGGGGCTGAACCTGTTTGTGACCAGCGGGGTGACCGGCATGAGCCTGGTGCAAGTGGCACGCGCCGCTTTGCCGTGGCTGATGGTGCTACTGGTCTTCCTGGTGATGGTGACCTACATCCCGCAGATCAGCTTGTTCTTGCCTGATCTGGTCATGGGTCAGTAAACCAAACGGGGCCTCGGCCCCGTTTTTTTTGATCGTGAAGGCGTGGCTACAGCGGATGCTCGGTATAGAAGCGCCCGCCGTGGTAGAGCAGCGGGGCCGCGCCGACGCGGTGGCTACAGCGTTCCACCTCGCCGACAAAAATCACATGGTCGCCTTCGTCGTAGCGGCTGCGGTTGAAGCATTCGAACGTCGCCACAGTGCCCTCCAGCAGCGGCGCATGGTTCACCCCAGGTCGGTGGGCCACCCCGGCCCAACGGTCTACGCCCCGCATGGCAAAGCGTTCGGCCAGTTCCTTCTGGTCGGCGGCCAGCACATTGATGGCATAGTGCGCGCCGGTGGCCAGCACCGCCATGGACGCCGCGTTGCGCGAGAGGCTCCAGACGACGAGTGGTGGCGTGAGCGAGACCGAATTAAAGGAGCTTGCCGTCAGGCCTACCAAGTCGCCCTTAGGGCTGCGGGCCGTCACGATGGTCACCCCGGTGGCAAACATTCCCAATGCATCGCGGAACTCGCGTGCGGAAAAACTGGGGGGGAGAGGCTGTTGGGAGGGGTGCACGTGAACGAAAGAATCGGGCGGGCTATTATCGCCCCGGTGCCCAATTTCTGCTGCCGCAGGGAGATGTGCGCTGCCTCCGCGACTGTTGACATGCCCCTACCCCCAATTTTTACCCTGAACCGCCTTGTATCGTTTTTCTCCCTATGGGTGGCGGCTTGAAGGCCCCGGTGCGGGTGTGGGCAGCAGCGCTGCTCAGCGTTGCCGCCGGGCTGGCGACACTCTCTAGCGTGAGCGCTGCTGAAGCGCCACGCCTGTCTGCGCACAACGCCCCCCAGCCAGGTGCCTGCGACCTGTTTCTGGCGCGCTTGCCCGGTGTGGGGCGACCCTTGTGCCAGGACGCACAACTCGTGCCCAGCGGCAGCGTATCGCGGCAGGGGCGCCCTCTCTTCTGGCGCGACGTGCTGCCCGCGCCTTCGGTGTCTGCACCGCCGGGTGCACCGTTGCGCGTACTGGTCGTGGGGGCTATGCATGGTGATGAACTCACCTCGGCCTCGCTGGCGTTGCATTGGATTGGCCTGGCCGAGAAGGCCCGCCAACCCGTGCATTGGCGCTTTATCCCGGTGCTCAACCCCGACGGTCTGCTGGCGCGCCGCCCCACCCGGGTGAATGCGCGGGGCGTGGACTTGAACCGCAACTTCAACACCCCTGGCTGGGAGCGCGATGCCCCCTACTATTGGGAGAAGCGCACCCGCAAGGACCCCCGGCGCTGGCCAGGCCCCACGCCGCTGTCCGAACCGGAGTCCCGCTTCCTGCACGAGCAGATGGCGCAGTTTCGCCCGCAACTGGTGGTCAGCATCCATGCCCCTTACGGCGTGCTCGACTTTGACGGCCCGCATGAACCGCCCTTGCGCCTGGGGCATTTGCGCCTGGACCAGGTGGGTGTTTTTCCCGGCTCCCTGGGCCACTACGGCGGCGTGCAGCAGGGTATGCCGGTCGTCACCATCGAGCTGGACCATGCGCTGCGCATGCCGCGCGATGCGGAGATACGTTCCATGTGGCGCGATCTGTTGCGCTGGATGGAGGCCCGGCTTTTGCCAGATGGAACGATCGAGCAGGCCGGAAAAACTGAAAAAAAAGAGCTGTAGCGCTTGATGGTAAAGCGCTTGTTGCTACTGTAACGATAGCTATATTGCGGTATCGCCCTCGGGCGTGACCCGGGGATTGTTCAGCACAGCCTGGCACAGCTGGACCAGGGCCTCTTCCAGTTCCGGGCTGTCGAGCAGCGGCGAGCGTTCCAGCGACGCAGCACGCACGGTGCCCATGAACGCGCGGGTGAGAACGAACAGCTGTGCTGGCGTGGGTGGTGGCTGCCCCTGCGCAGGAGCCAGGCGCTGCAGGTGCAGCGCCAGGCGTTCACTGGCGCCACGCACGGCCACCAGCATCGAGGCACGGTAGTCGAGCTGCCATGACAGGCGCGCCAGGGCGCGTTCGTTCTCTGGGCCTGCCCCAAAAGAGGCGAGGTAGTGCCGCACGTAGCGGCGCACCTGCTCCTCGGGCGGCCAGTCTTGTGCACAGGCCTGCGCCAGCAGGGCATCAAGCTCCAGCATCACGCGCTCGCAGTGCTGGTCGAGCATTGCCTGCAGGATGGCGTCCTTGCTGGGGAAATACTGGTACAGCGAACCGACAGACACACCAGCCACCTCGGCGATGCGGTTGGTGGTCAGCCCGTGCTCGCCATGCCCGGCAACAATCTGCGCGACCGCCTGGAAGATGGCATCGACAGTGAACTGGGAACGCTCCTGCCGGGGGCGGCGGCGTGGGGAAGATGCGGTGGAAGGCATGCAAAACCTGAGCAAAAGGCGAGTAGGCAGCGTACGAGCGGCTGACTATGCTGGCCCGTCAATGAACAGGAGAATACATGCAGAACGTCAGCCTATGGGCGTTGGGGGCCGGTATTGCCAGTGTGGCCAGTCTGTGGGGCGGCCACCGGTACCGGCCGCTGCGCGCATTGCACCGCAGCAGCGCCATGGTAGTGGGGGCCTTTGTCCTGGTACATCTGGCCGGTCATGTGGCGGGTATCTTCGGGCTCGCCATGCACCAGGCGGTGCTCGACGTCTTGCGCACGGTGTACCGGCAACCGGTGCTGGAAGGCTTGCTGCTGGGTTGCGCGCTGTTTCAGGGCAGCAGCGGCCTGGTGTTGCTGTGGCGAGGGCGGGGTCAGCGCGTCGGGCGGGTGGCCTGGCTGCAGGCCTGGTCGGGAGGCTACCTGGCGCTCTTCCTGCTGGTGCATGTCGGGGCCGTGCTCTGGGGCCGGGCCCAGGGCCTGGACACCAACTTCCATTTCGCCGCCGCCGGTCTGCATGTGCCGCCCTGGCAGTGGTTTTTTGCCCCGTACTACTTTTTGGCCGTTCTGGCTTTCTGGGCACATGTCGGCTGCGCTGCCTACTGGAACGTTCCGACGCGCCACCGGACCGTGGCCTTGGGCGCGATGCTTGCCATCGGCATGGCCATGGCGGGCGTTCTGGTGGCCTGGCTGGCCGGTGCGGTGATTGCCGTCGAAATTCCAGCGCGCTACCTTGGCAGCTACCCGTCCTGAGAGCGCCTCTGACATTCGTCTGACGCCACGCCCGCAGGTCAGGGAAAACGCGCTGCGCCGTGGATGCTGCGACGGCTAAGCTGGCCCGCAATGCAAGGAGGGCGACAGCAATGAAGCGGACAGGAACTTGGATGATCGCGGCACTGGGGGCGGTCATGTTGGCGGCGACGCCATTGGCACAGGCCCAGCAAGGCAATGCCGTGCGGGTGGGGGTGATTGGCCCGTTCACTGGCCCATCCTCCGATTTTGGCAAGCCCATGCTGCAAGGCATTGAATTGGCGGCCGACGAGATCAATGCCGTGGGCGGATACTTGGGGCGGCCCCTGCAATTGGTCATCAAAGACGATCGGGGCGATCCGCAGACGGGTTTATCCGCCTCGCAAGATCTGGCTGCGCAGGGCGTGGTGGCCACCATCGGTTTTTGCAACACCGGAGTGGCGCAAAAGTCCCTCGATGTGTTCCAGAACGCCAAGATCCCGCTCATCGTGCCCTGCGCCACCGGCACGCCGCTCACAGCCAGGTTCCCTGCGCCCGAGAGCTACATTTTCCGCACCTCGGCGCGCGACAGCATTCAGGCCCCCTTCGTCGTGGACGATATCGTCAAGCGCGGCTGGACCAAGGTCGCTATTTTTGCCGACACCACCGGCTATGGTGAGGCCGGGCTCAAGGACGTGGAGGCCGCCTTGCTGGCGCGCAAGCTCAAGGCGGTGCACATCACACGTTTCCCCCTGGGTGTGGCCGACCTGCGCGAAGAGCTCAAGGCCGCGCGCGACGCGGGCGCCAACGTGATCTTCAGCTACACCGTGGGCCAGGAAAACGCCGTCATTGCCAATGGCCGCAAGGAACTGGGCTGGAAGGTGCCCCAGGTGGGCGCCTGGCCGCTGTCCTTCCCGTTCTTTATCGAGGGGGGCAAGGACGCGGCCGATGGTGCGCTGATGGCGCAGACCTTCATTGCCGAGCCCAGCAACGAGCGGCGCGCAGCCTTTTTGAGCGCCTTCACGCGCAAGAACGGCAAGCGCATGGCCGTGCCCATGGCGGCGGCACAGGGCTATGACACCACCTACCTGCTGATCCATTCCCTGTTCGGCATCCGCAACGGCAAGATCGACGGCCCTTCGATCAAGACCGCGCTGGAGAACATTCCGCGTGTGTACTACGGTGTCGTCGCCACCTACGAGAAACCCTTCAGCCGGGACGACAAGGACGCCATCACTGAGAACATGCTGGTGATGGGCAAGGTGCAGGGTGGGGCCATCACGTTTGCCTACCCGGAAGACGCCAAGCGCAATCTGATCGTGCAGCGCAAGCAATAAGAACGGCTATCCGCAGCCTGGGCAGGCTGCGGTGGTGCCCAACCGCTGGCCGATCCAGCCAGCCCTGCTGGAGGGTGCCAGCGATGCGCAACATGTCGCCCCGGCGGTTGTTGGCGATTTGCGCCCACCACTGCGCGCCGAGACGGGGGTGACCTCGGCGTGCAAGAGCAGCACCGTAGCGCGGTAGCCCTTGCCAGGGTCGATCGGCCAGTCCACAGCGCCGCAAGCTACAACGATAGCGATACACCTTCAAATATTCGGTATTTTTTGCCTCTAGAGCTTTATGGGTGGGCGCTAGTAGCTATTATATCAATAGCATTTTCGTCGCGTTCCAGGCGCAACATACCCTGGCCGTAGAGGAACTGCACGCCGCGCTAACGCCGAGAACGATGGTTTTCATGGCGGGCAGTGCACGCGAGATTGCATTCAATTAAAAGCAAAATTAAACTCCATCTGAAAGCATCAGCGTGGCTAATAATTATGTGCTGCGTCCCATTCCTTC
The DNA here is from genome assembly GCA_030690515.1 of Giesbergeria sp. Classification (GTDB taxonomy): domain Bacteria; phylum Pseudomonadota; class Gammaproteobacteria; order Burkholderiales; family Burkholderiaceae_C; genus Simplicispira. The sequence continues at coordinate 23,177 of JAUYGP010000569.1, read as the reverse complement.
AAACGCCTCTGAACACCATGAGCTCTTACGACCCTGCCGCCCTGGAATGTCTTGCCGCCATCATCGAGGAAGGGGGCTTCGAGCGTGCCGCCCAGCGCCTGAACGTCACGCAGTCCGCTGTCTCGCAGCGGCTACGAGCGCTGGAGGCACAAGTGGGCTCGGTGCTGATCGTGCGCAGCAGGCCGCTGCGGCCCACGACGGCGGGGCAGTTGTTGCTCAAGCACACCAAGCAGATGCGCCTGCTGCGCGCCGACCTGGAGCGCGACCTGCAGGAACTGGCACCCAGCGCACCGGGGGGTGGGCGGGAGGACGAGCGCATCTCCATCGCCATCAATGCGGACAGTATTGCCACCTGGGCGCTGGGCGCGCTGCAAGACCTGGTGCACCAGCGCCTGCCGCTGGAAATCATCGTGGACGACCAGGACTTCACCCAGGAATGGCTGCGCTCTGGCCAGGTGTTAGGTTGCGTCACCACGCTCAAGCAGGCGCTGCGCGGCTGCAAGATGGTGCCGCTGGGCGCCATGCGCTATGTGGCCGTGGCCTCGCCTGCGTTTGTGCAAAAGCACCTGACCAGTGGCCTCACGGCGCACAACTTCCGCACGGTGCCGTACCTCTCGTTCAACCGCAAGGACGACATGGCGGTCGAGTTCGTGTCCCGGGCCTTTGGTCTCAAGCGGGTGGCGCTCAACCACCTGTTTGTCCCCAGTTCCGAAGGCCAGATGCACGCCGTTGCAGCCGGGTGGGCCGTGGGTGTGCTGCCAGAATTGCTGGTGCGCGACAAACTGGCCGATGGCAGCCTGGTGGACATGGCCCCAGGCCAGGTGCTCCACATCCAGTTGTACTGGCATTGCTGGAACCTCGAATCCGAGGTGCTCGACGCTCTGACCCTGGCCCTGACGGAAACGGCCGCGCAATCGCTGGTTGCCTCGTGAGGGTAAACACGCCCTAAACGCCGTGGTTACGAAACAACTGAGTCATATATTTTTAAACCGTAATGCATAAGATGGAGGGTATGTCGACCCAGCCCATCAAAATTTCCTTCAAGGAGCAAATGCACCAGGCGCGTGAGCGCGCCATTTTGCAGGCCGCTTGCGACCTGCTGGGTGCAAAGTCGTTTGATGCCATGACCATGGACGACGTGGCCAATGGCGTGGGTATTGCCAAGGCCAGCCTGTACAAGCATTTCGGCAGCAAGGAAGACCTGTGCTGCGCCGCGATGGTGGAGGTGCTGCACCTGGTGCGTGCCTTTTTAGCCACCCTTGACCCCGACCTGCCCGCCGTGGACAAACTGCGCGCGGTGGTGCGCTGGTCGCTCGAGCGCCTGCTGGCCCATGAAATGCCCCTGCTGCCCAGCCGTAACTCCACGTTGCGCGGCGTGCTCATGTCCAACAAAGATTATGCGGACGGTGTGATTTTGCTCAGCGACAGCCTGGGTGAATGGATCGTGCAGGCGCAGGCCGAGGGCGTTATCGAGCCCAGCTTGCCGCCGCTGGTGGTGCTGTACACCTTGTACGCGCGCGCCTGCGATCCGGTCGTGGGTTTTCTCAAGGAAAGTGAGCTGTACCCGGACGACGAGATCATTGAACTGGTGCTGCGCACCTGTTTTGACGGGTTGAGCGCCCGATAAAAAAACGCCCGCAGATGCGGGCGTTTTTACGGACCCCGGGCGGGTTGCTCTCAGGCAGGCAGCAAGACCCGGTCCACCACGTGGATCACCCCGTTGCTCGTGAACACATCGGTGGCAACGATGCTTGTGGTGCGTTGCTTTTGATCCGTAATCTTCAAGCTGGTATCGACCATAAAAGTCTGGCCCTGTACCGTGGCGATGGCTGCGCCCACCGGAACCTCGGCCTTGAGCACTCGGGCCCCTACAACATGGTAGGTCAGCACCTTCGTCAGCAACGCCTTGTCGGCCAGCAGGGCCGCCTTGCTCACCCCCAGTTCGGCAAGCAATGCGGCAAAGGCCGTATTGGTGGGTGCAAACACCGTGAACGGCCCCGTGCCCTGCAAGGTTTCCACCAGGCCCGCCGCCACGACCGCTTCGACCAGGATGCTGAAATCGGGCAAGGCCTGCGCTGTCGCCACGATGTCCTGGTTGGCAGGCAGCAGCACCCGGTCCACCAGGTGCACCACGCCGTTGCTGGCCTGGATGTCGGTGGCCGTGATGTTGCTGACACGGTTGCGCCCGTCGGTGATCTTGAGACCCCCCGCTGACTCGATCTTGAAGAATCCGCCGCCCACCGGAGTGATGGCCTTTCCCACAGTGACGCTGGCCAGTGACACGGTGCTGCTCAACACGTGGTAAGTGAGCACGGCGGTCAATAAGGGCTTGTTGGCCAGCAGGGCTTGCTTGGACACGCCCAGTTCGGTCAACAGCGCGGCGAAGGCCGCATTGGTGGGCGCGAACACCGTGAGCGTGCCTGCGCTCAGTGTGGGCGCCAGACCGGCGGCCACGACGGCTTCGACAAGGATGCTGAGGTCCGGCGTGTTTTGCGCCACCTCGATGATATTGCGATGCGGCTCATCGTCGCCGCCTCCGCAGGCCTGCAGCAAGGTGGTGCTGGCGCCCACAGCGGCAGCCATCAGGACGGTGCGGCGGTTGAACACAGTGTTCATGGCGGTGTCTCCTTGAGTAGTGCTGAAGGGGCATTTACAGAGCGCTACGCGGCCAAGCTCACTTTGGCATCAGCACGGTGTCTATCGCATGGATCACACCGTTGCTCGCGGTAACGTCGGTTGCGATCACCTTGGACTGGTCCACCATCACGCCCATGTTGGTGGAGATCGTCAGCTCTTGTCCCTGCACGGTCTTGACCTTGCCCGCCTTAACATCCTTGGCCATGACCTTGCCGGGCACAACGTGGTACGTCAGCACCTTGGTCAGTGCTGCCTTGTCAGCCAGCAAACCATCGAGCGTGGTCTTGGGGATTTTTGCGAATGCTTCATCGGTGGGGGCGAACACGGTGAACGGACCTGGTCCTTTGAGCGTATCCACCAAACCAGCAGCCTGTACCGCGGCCACCAGGGTTTTGAAGTTGCCTGCTTTCACAGCGGTGTCAACGATGTCTTGCGCCATGGCGGTGAAGGTGGCGCCTACGGTCAGTGCCAATGCAATCAAAGTCTTTTTCATGGGTCGTACCTCTGGGTTGAGATGGAAATGCAACGCCAAAATGGGCGTTGGCGAAATGTATAACCAAACGGTCTCCATGTATACCGTGCGGTTATTTCCAATACCAGTGGTTAATTTTCGGCCCAAAAAAACCCTGCGCTAGGCAGGGTGCTGGAAGGAGAGCCGGTTTGCGCTCAGCGCACGATCAACACGGGTACCTTGCAATTGGCCAGTACTTGCGTGGTCACCGAGCCCATGACGAGCGTGGCCAATGCGCCGTGGCCGTGGGAGCCCATCACCAGCAGGTCGAACTTGCCCGTGTCGGCCACCTTGCCAATGGTCTCTCCAACGGATCCGACCTTGAGGATGCGCTTGGGCGATACGCCGTGGCGCTCCAGAAACTTGCAGACAGGGTTCATTACCTTGTCGCCTTCGTCGGCGTAGTACTGGTCCACCACTTCTTTGCCCACCGCTGCACGGGCCCGGGGCGGTAGCGCCGCCTGCACCGTTATCACGCTGTAGCTGTGGGTCGGGCCCAGAAATTCATCATGGGTGGCCAAGTAAGCCAGCATTTTCTTCGTGTAAGCGCTGCCATCGACAGCCAGCAAAATATTCATGCGATTCTCCGGGAAGTACGTGGGACAGGAGGCCTGGGAAACCCGCCAGACCCTCGTTCATCATACGACCAGGCAGCACTGCGGCTGGAAGGATGCTTGTTCGTTCTTGCGCGCATAACCCAGGGGGTTGGCCACCACGCGGCACTGCCATGGCGTGCCGTCGTCCCGCAGGCCTTGGGCGGTGTAGTCGCTGGGCGCATGCAAATGGCCGTGCAGCCACAGACGGGCAAGCGGCAAAAGGTTGTCATAGGCATTGCAAAACCCTGCCGTGCCAGCCGCCATGCCATAGCGTGGGTCGGCGCTGCGCAGGCTGGGGGCAAAGTGGGTGACCGCCACGGTAGGTCCTTCGAACGCGCGTGCCAGCGCCGTCGACAGCCATTCGTGACATTCCAGTGCCTGGGCGCGCACGGTTTCCGCCAGCCAGGGCACGCCGGCGCGCGTACAGCCGGTCTTGGAGAGGTAGAAGTCAGCCGCACGGTAGGCTTTCTGGCGCATCCGTAAACGCTCTGCCAGGTCACTGCAGCCCTTGTGGTCGGCGATGGAATCGAAGTTGCTCCACAAGGTGGTGCCCACGAAGCGCACCCCCTCCATCACCAGGGTCTCGCGTTCCAGCCACAGCAGGCCCAGCGTGTCGCAGGTGCGGCGCAGGCGAGCGTGGGCCGCGTCGAAGTCCTGCATATCGTATTCATGGTTGCCCGGCACAAAGATCACGGGGGTCGGCCATCCACCCCACTGGGGCAGCGGCGAGAAACGCTCCAGGCCAAAGTGCGCGCCTTCAAGAAGAGAGCCCTCCTGGTAGGAGCCTATGTCGCCTGCCAGCACCAGCACATCGGCGCCCGGCATTGGTTCGGGAGCGAACTGGGGGTGGGCCTCCAGGTGGAGGTCGGACAGAAGCTGGATTTGCATGCGCAACGGCGAGCAGGGGCCTTCGATCAGGGGCGGCCCTTGGCAGCCGCGCTATCCAGGGCCTCCACCAGCGCCTTGAATTCAGCAGTGCTGAGCGAGAGGCTGCGCTCATGGCCGGATTGGGCCGTGATCTGAAACGTCCAGATGTTGCGTTCTCCGATCCGATACGCGGCCGCCGTTTGGCGCACGGTCTCCATATCCAAGTCAAAGGCCACGGTCTCGGTGTGGGTGCACTTGCGTTCGAACAGGTCGCGCAGGTTGCAAATCGCGTTCTGGCTGATGGGGTGCAGCGTGGTGGTGTGGCTGCCGCTGGCGGCAGGGTAGGTGGCCTTGGCCAGCTTGCGAAAGCTGAAGTCGATGTAGGTATCCATCACCACCACCTGCACCGAGGGTTGGTTGGACTTCGGATCAATGCTGGCCCGCAGATATTCAGCGCTTGGGTAGTCCTGGCTTTCGGGGATGTGGGCGGACGCTGTGCTGAAACTGGCGGGGCGTCCAGACGCGTCTGCCTCGGTCACCAGCATTTTCCGGTAGAAGTCGGGCGCATGCCGGTAGGCCACAGCATCAAAACGGTCCTTGTTGGCCAGCGATTTGAAGAGGTAGTCCCCATGCTTCCACGACGTTCCCTTTTGCAGCAGGTTGTAGCTGTGCGGCTCGCCGTTGGCAAAGAAGGTGAAGTAGCTGCTCTTGGCCGCCGGGGTGCCCGGCTCGGTGATCAGTGTGGCAGTGGTGCCCCGGCACGGGTTCGTTTTGTCGCTGTCCTGGCGTGGAAGCAGGGTGATTTCTGCCGTGCAGACGCCATTGGCATCGGTGGTGCACGACCAAGGATGTTCGACCTTTTTGCCACCAAAGAAGGAACCATCGTCCGATTTACAGGTGCCACTGATCGTGACGGAGGCGAAGGGCACGTCCTTTGACTGCAGCAGTACGAAATGGGCCTCTCCACGGTTGGGGCTGGCCGCGATGGCGGGGGATGCAAAGGCGACGGCCAGGGACAGGATCAGTGCTTTGTTCATGAAGGGGGCGAAGGACATTGAGGGGCCCTCAGGCGGGCATGCAGGCGTAGGGATCGTACCCCGACGCCATGGTGAAACCGCCAAGGACCTACGACGGGTGGGGTGGGAATTGCCAAATTCTGTCCCCACGATGAGCCCCGCCCATTTTTGATTTAGCGCAACAACGGCCAGAAAACGGTATTTATAATGCGACTCCTTCTCATTTGTATTAAGTCGACCGGGCCGCTCTTTGCCGCCTCCATCTCTCTCAGAAAGGATTTCCGCATGCTGCTTCGTTCCCTGGTTCTCACGGGTGCCCTTGCCCTCAGCCTGCCCGCACTGGCGCTGGAATACCCCATTGGTGCACCCCAAAACGTGGCGGGTATGGAGGTGGCCGCCGTGTACCTGCAGCCCGTGGAAATGGAGCCGGACGGACACATGCGCAAAGCGTCGGAGTCGGACATTCACCTTGAAGCCGACATCCATGCCCTGGGCAGCAACGTCAATGGCTACGCAGAAGGCGCCTGGATTCCGTACCTGCTGGTCAAGTACGAAGTCACCAAGCAAGGCACGGGCGAGATCATCCGCGGCGACATGATGCCCATGGTGGCCAGCGATGGGCCGCATTACGGCGACAACGTCAAGCTGGCAGGCCCGGGAAAGTACCACGTCAAATTGACGGTCTACCCACCCAACGCCAAGGAAAACGCCATGGGCATGCACTATGGCCGCCATACCGATCGGGCCACAGGCGTGCGCCCCTGGTTCAAGCCTGTCGAGCTGGAATGGGACTTTACCTACGCAGGCATCGGCAAGAAGGGCGGGTACTGAGTATGCGAGTCGCCTTGCCTGCCCGCACCGCGCTGGTCGTGGCCTTGTCGCTGGGCGCCGTGCCCATGACGGCGGTCGCCGTAGACAACGAGGCCCTCGTGGCGCAGATCAAGGCGCTGGTCGAGCGCGTTGAGCGCCTGGAGACGCAGAACACCCAGTTGCGCAGCGCACTGGCGAGCGACCGCATCAGCGAGAACGAGCCCGAACTGGTCACGCGCCTCAAAGCCGTCGAGGCCCAGCAGCAGGCGCTGCAGACGCCGGCAAAAAAACTGGACGCATTCGATGGCATCAGCGTCGAGGGCAGCCTGACGGGGGCAGTGCAACAGGCAGGGCGCGGCGCCCTGGCCGATCCTGCTTCGGGTCGCAGCCGCAGCAACTACCGTGGCGATGTGGCTGTCACCTTGCCGGGCGGCGACTTTGGCAAAAACAAGGGCACGGTCTACGTACACGCCCGTTTTGGCCAAGGTGACGGTCTGGCGCTGCGGCCCACCTACACCGGTACTGCCAACAGCACAGCCTTTGCGGGCGACGACGCGAACGACACGCAGTTCACCGTTGCGCAGGCCTGGTACCAGCTAGAAGTACCTTTCACCGAGCGCAACGTGCTGCGCAAGACCACATTTACGGTCGGCAAGATTGACCCCTTTGTCTTCTTTGACCAAAACAGCATTGCCGACGACGAAACGCGCCGCTTTGCCAACAACGTGTTTGTGCACAACCCCTTGCTCGATTCGGGTGGCGACGTGGGCGCCGACCGCTTTGGCTTTGCGCCCGGCGCGATTGCTGCCTATGAAGACACGAGCGACAAGGCCATGCCCTGGGGGGTGTCCGTGGGGGCCTTTGGGTCGGGCCGTGGCGCATCGTTCAGCGGGAGCAACGGCAAGCCGCTGGTCATCGCGCAGGCCTGGGTGTCGCCGCGCATCAACGCGTTGCCGGGCACCTACCGGGCCTATGCCTGGAGCAATGCACGCGCCACCAATTTCGACGACAGCGAAGCGCGCCACGGTGGTTTCGGTCTCTCCATCGACCAGCGCGTGACGGACTCTCTCACGCTGTTTGGCCGCTACGGGCACCAAACCACAGGCGATGTGCGCTTTGACCGCGTGCTTACGCTGGGTGGCGAGCTTGACGGCTCCTCCTGGGGGCGGGGCGCCGACGGCGTGGGTCTGGCCGTGGGCATGCTGCGCACCAGCGGTCGGTTTGCTGCGGCCTCTGCGGCCGACCTGGCCACCTATGGCTATGCCGCGCACGGGGCCGAGCGTATTGGGGAGCTGTACTACCGCATCCACCTCAATGACCATGTGGAGCTCACGCCCAGCCTGCAATACATCGCGCGCCCGGCCGCCAACCCGGATGGCAAGGGCATCGCTCTGGTGGGTGTGCGCGCACGGGTGGGTTTCTGATGGCGTCGCGTCTGCGAATTCTGCTGTTGGCCGCCGGGCTCACTCTGGTAGCCGGAGGTGCCTACGCGCAGGAGCTGCCCACCTTTGCGCTGGAAATGAAGAATGGCCGGTTTTTTCCCGAGGAAATCGTCGTTCCGGCCCAGACACGTTTCAAGCTCGTGCTGCACAACGCCGGGACGGATGCCGAAGAATTTGAAAGCCTGGAGCTGAAGAAAGAAAAGGTGCTGGCGCCCGGAGCCAAAAGCTTCCTGGTGTTTGCGCCGCTCAAGCCAGGAAGCTATCGCTTCTTTGGTGAGTTCCATCCCGATACGGCCCAGGGCCGCATCGTTGCCCGCTGAACAGGATTGCTCTCCATGCTTTTCAATGCCTTCATCATCGTATGGCGTGAAAGCCTCGAAGCCATGTTGGTGATCGGCATTCTGGCCGCCTGGGCCGAGGGACGGGGCAGTAGCGTGCGCGTTGGCCTATGGTCTGGAGTGGCTGCGGGCGTGGCCTTGGCGCTGGCGCTCTCCGCAATGATGCAGGGCGCGCTGGGGAGCCTGTCGGACCGGGGCCAGGAAGTCTTCCAGGCACTATTGATTCTGTTCGCTGCTGCGCTGATGACACACATGGTGCTGTGGATGCGGCGCCATGCGCGCGGCCTGCGCCGCGAAATGGAAGGGGCGCTGAACCGCGCTGCCGAACACCGGGGCACCTGGGGCATTGCCGCTGTCGCAGCCGTGGCCGTGGCGCGCGAAGGCGCCGAGACCGTCATCTTTCTGCAGGGCATGGCCTCCGGGGCGGGATGGGTGGCGTTGTTACCGTCGGCACTGGCGGGCTTTCTGCTGGCGGCATTCACTGCCTGGGCGGCTGCGCGGGGCCTGCGTCTGCTGCCACAGCACCAGGTGCTGCGGGTCAGCGCCAACCTGTTGCTTCTGTTTGCCGCCGGAATGCTGGTGCTGGGCACCGACCGCCTGATCGGTATGGAATGGATTCCACCGGGCCCCGATCCGCTGTGGGACACCAGTGCCTGGCTGGACGATGGCGCGGGCGCCGGTAAATGGCTGGCGGACCTGTTTGGCTACCGGGCACGTCCTGCTGCCGCGAATGTGTTGGTGTTCTGTGCGTTTTGGGTGCTGATGGCCGCGCAGCGCTGGTGGGCGGTACGGGCCACGCGGTTGCCTGCGGCATGAGCACACACACGCTGCATTTCCAGCCGCGCCAGGCCCGCGCGCAGCGCACACGCCTGGCACGGCTGGGCGACATGATGGCGCGCCACCGGGGGCGCATTGCGCTGCTGCAATGGGCCATTGTGGGGTTGTATTTTGTGTTGGTTGCCGTACCGGCCTTTCTGCCAATGCCGCCCGAAGATGCGCGCATGTTCAACAGCCTCACGCGATTTGCGCAGTTTGCTTTCTGGGGCCTCTGGTGGCCGTTTGTCATTGCCTCGATGCTGCTGGTGGGGCGCTTCTGGTGTGGCGTGATGTGCCCTGAGGGGGCCCTGACGGAATTTGCGGGTCGGCCTGGCAAGGGGCGGCCCATCCCGCGCTGGATGCGATGGCCTGGCTGGCCACTGGTGGGGTTTTTGGGTACCACGCTGTATGGGCAGCTCATCAGTGTGTACGAGTACCCCGGCCCGGTGCTCGTCATCCTGGGGGGCTCCACGGTCGCGGCGATTGCGGTCGGCATTGTCTATGGCCGGGGCAAGCGGGTGTGGTGCCGCTATCTGTGCCCGGTGACCGGTGTCTTTGCGCTGCTGGCGCGGCTGGCGCCTTTGCATTTCAAGGCGGACCGCGCAGCGTGGGATATGCAACCGGCCAACACCCCCGCCGTGGATTGCCCGCCGCTGCTCAATGTCAGTGCGCTTGCCAGCGCCTCACAATGCCATGCCTGCGGCCGCTGCAGCGGACACCGCGACGCCGTGGCGTTGCGCTGGCGTTGGCCGGGGAGCGAGATCGTGCGCAGCCAGAGCGGCGACGTGGGCCTGTACGAGGCGTTGCTGCTGTTCTACGGCATGCTGGGTTTTGCGCTCGGGGCATTTCAATGGACCATGGCGCCAGGCTTTGTGCAGGCCAGGCAGTGGCTGGCCACCTGGTTGGTGGAGCACGACGTTTTCTGGCCGCTCGCGAGCAACGCTCCCTGGTGGGTGCTCACGCATTACCCGCAAGCCTCCGATGTGTTCAGCTGGCTCGATGGTGCGGGCATTGTGGCCTGGCTTACTGCCAGCGCTGTGCTGGTGGGCGGGTGTTCACACCTTGCCACGGTGGTGGCCGCACGGCTGGCGCGGGCCGACTGGAAGGTGCTGGCGCTGGGCCTGGTGCCCATGGCGGCGGCCAACCTGTTCTTAGGCCTGTCCATGCTCACGCTGACGCAGCTGCGCAGCGAGGGTATCGAGTTTGGGTGGCTGCCGCAGGCGCGACTGGCGTTGCTGCTGCTGGCCTGGTTCGCGGGCATTGCGCTCGGTATGGGCCAACTGCGGCGCATGGACGTGCGGGGCTTGCGTGCCGTGACCGCCACTGCACTGCTGGCTGGTGCGGCAGCATTGCCTGCACTGCTGTGGGTGCGCACCCTCGATCTGCTGCGCGCATTCTGAAATAAAAACAGCCACCCCAAGGGCGGCTGTGCTGGGTGTGGGCACCGTGCCTTACAGACGCTGTGCGCCTGGGGTGTCAGGCGTGGAGGCGGGCCTCGATGGCTGCGCGCGTTTCCAGCAATTCCTTGGGCAGGTTGTAGGCCAGTTTGGCGAAGTGCTCGTCGTGGAGCTTGAGCTCCTCCATCCAGGCCGCCTTGTCGATGGCGGTGACGGTGTTGAACTGGGCGGCGCTGAAGTCCAGGCCTGTCCAGTTGATCTCAGCGTACTGGGGTGCCACGCCGAACATGGTTTCCTGGCCAGCGGCCTTGCCTTCGATGCGGTCGATCATCCACTTGAGTACGCGCATGTTCTCGCCATAGCCGGGCCAGACGAACTTGCCGTCTTCGCCCTTGCGGAACCAGTTCACACAGAAGATGCTGGGCAGGGTGTGGCCCAGGCTTTCGAGCTTGTGCTCCATGTCCAGCCAGTGCTGGAAGTAGTCGCTCATGTTGTAGCCGCAGAACGGCAGCATGGCGAAGGGGTCGCGGCGCACCACGCCCTGCGCGCCAAAGGCGGCGGCGGTGGTTTCTGAGCCCATGGTGGCGGCCATGTACACACCTTCCATCCAGGTGCGGGCTTCAGTCACCAGCGGCACGGTGGTGGAGCGGCGGCCGCCGAAGATGAAGGCGTCAATGGCCACGCCGCCAGCGTCATCCCACTGGGGGTCGAGTGCCGGGTTGTTGGTGGCGGCCACGGTAAAGCGCGAGTTGGGGTGGGCGGCCTTGGCGCCGGTTTCCTTGGCAATGGCCGGTGTCCAGTCCTTGCCCTGCCAGTCGATCAGGTGCGCGGGAATGCCGCCACCGTCTTTCTCCATGCCTTCCCACCAGACGTCGCCGTCATCGGTGAGCGCCACGTTGGTGAAGATCACGTCCTTGTCCAGGCTGCGCATGCAGTTGGGGTTGGTGTGCATGTTGGTGCCGGGCGCCACGCCAAAGTAGCCCGCCTCGGGGTTGATGGCGTACATCTTTCCGTCGGCATGGGGCTTGATCCAGGCGATGTCGTCACCGATGGTGGTGACCTTCCAGCCTGCAAAGCCGGCCTCAGGCGGCACCAGCATCGAGAAATTGGTTTTGCCACAGGCGCTGGGGAACGCGGCGGCCACGTGGTACTTCTTGCCCTCGGGGTTGGTTACGCCCAGGATCAGCATGTGCTCGGCCAGCCAGCCTTGGTCGCGGCCCATGGTGGAGGCAATGCGCAGGGCCAGGCACTTTTTGCCCAGCAAGGCGTTGCCGCCGTAGCCCGATCCATACGACCAGATCTCGCGCGTTTCGGGGTAGTGCACGATGTACTTGGTGCTGGGATTGCAGGGCCAGCTGGTGGTGTCCTTCTCGCCCGCAGCCAGCGGGGCGCCCACGGTGTGCATGCAGGGCACATACTCGCCGTCCACGCCCAGAACGTCGTACACGGCCTTGCCCATGCGGGTCATCAGGCGCTGGTTTACGGCCACGTAGGCGCTGTCGGTCAGTTCCACGCCGATGTGGGCAATGTGGCTGCCCAGCGGGCCCATGCTGAACGGCACCACATACATGGTGCGGCCCTTCATGCAGCCGTCAAACAGCGGCTGCAGCGTGGCGCGCATGGCGGCCGGCTCCATCCAGTTGTTGGTGGGGCCTGCGTCTTCCTTCTTGGCCGAGCAAATGTAGGTGCGGTCTTCCACGCGGGCCACGTCCGACGGGTCGGAGCAGGCAAGAAAGCTGTCTGGGCGCTTGGCGGGGTTGAGTTTCTTGAACGTACCGGCGTCCACCAGTTGCTGGCACAGACGGTCGTATTCTTCCTTGGAGCCGTCGCACCAGACGATGCTCTCGGGCTTGCACAGAGCGGCCATGTCGGCCACCCAGGCGACCAGGTGGGCGTTTTTGACGTAGGCGGGGGCGCTGAGGTTCAGGCCCTGCATGGCGGGTGCGTTCATCGGGAGCTTCCTTAAGTTGAAAACAGTTTTTTCAAAGGAAGCGTGCGAACAACGTCACTGCGGGGCCCGCGCTGGTGCGGATGCTGAGCGCTGCCTTTGAAAAAACGGCTTGTGTGCTCAGTCGGCGGGCGGGAGCAAGGGACGGCCACCACGGGGCGGAGGCAAGTCCACGGAATCCGCGGGTCGGCTGGGATGACGATTTTATGAATCTCCAGCCCGCTTGTCTGTCAGACAGGGGCAAGATTCATGCAAAAAACGCATGAGGTTATGCGCTGTTGATGCTCGTGTCTTCGTCCGCAGCCTGCCAGCGCTCAAAACCGCTGCGCCGCAGAGCGCAGGCCGGGCAGTCGCCGCAGCCGTGGCCCCAGGCGTGCAACTGGCCGCGTTCGCCCAGGTAGCAGGTGTGCGAAAGGGCAATGATGGCGTCCACCAGCGGCGCGCCGCCCAGCGTGCGCGCCAGCTCCCAGGTTTGGGCTTTGTCCAGCCACATCAGTGGCGTCTCGATGGTGAAGCGTTGGCCCATACCCAGCGACACCGCCACCTGCAGGGCCTTGAGGGTGTCGTCGCGGCAGTCGGGGTAGCCCGAGTAGTCGGTTTCGCACATGCCGCCCACCAGTGTGTGCAGGCCACGCCGGTAGCCCACGGCGGCGGCCAGTTGGAAGAACAGCAGGTTGCGCCCCGGCACAAAGGTGTTGGGCAGGCCGGCGGCATCCATCTCGATGGCGGTGGCGCGCGTGAGCGCCGTGTCGCTGATCTGGCCCAGCACGGCCAGGTCGACCATGTGGTCCTCGCCCAGACGCTCGTTCCACAGCGGAAAATCTGCGCGCAGGGCTGTCAGGACCTCCTGGCGCGCCTGTAGCTCGACATGGTGGCGCTGGCCGTAGTCGAAGCCGATGGTCTCCACATGGGCGAAATGCTGCAGCGCCCAGGCCAGGCAGGTAGTGGAATCCTGACCGCCAGAAAACAGCACCAAGGCATGGCCGTTACGCATGGTTTACTCCTCGCAGGGGTGGGGCGCTGCACCCCGCACAAAAGAAAAGCCCCGCTCTGGCGGGGCTGTATGGGCCTTGGCGGCTGGGCCGCCAGCGAAGCCTCAGGCCATGGTGACGGCGATCATCGCCAGCAAAAAGATCATGATGCCTCCCACCACGGGCAACACCACGGGCATGTAGGGCACCACGGCCTCCACAGGGTCGTCGGACGGCGTGGCGGGGGTGTGGCTGGTGCTGGAATGCGACATGGTGCGGGTCTCCGAAAGGGGCAATGTTGCCCCAAATTCTAGCGGCTGGGCCGAAAACGTGTTGGCCGCCTACATTTTGGTGGCGGTCATACCCACGGCGTGCAGGTGTTCCAGCACTTCCTCCACGTGGGCATGGCCGCGTGTCTGCAGCACCAACTCGATCTCGACGTTCTGTGCTGCCAGCATGGTGAAGGCGCGCTGGTGGTGCACTTCTTCGATGTTGGCGCCCACTTCGGCCAGGGCTGCGGTAATGCGGGCCAGGGCGCCGGGTACATCGCGTGCGCTCACGCGGATGCGCGCCAGCCGCCCGGACCGCACCATGCCCCGCTCAATGATCGCGGCCAGCAGCAGCGGGTCGATATTGCCGCCGCACAGCACCAAGCCCACCTTTTTGCCACGAAAGCGATCGGGGTGGCGCAGCATGGCAGCCAGCCCGACGGCCCCCGCGCCCTCCACCAGGGTTTTCTCGATTTCCAGCAGCATCAGCACCGCCTGCTCGATGTCTCCCTCGTCCACCAGCAGCAGGTCATCCACCAGGCGGCGCACCACTTCTTGGGTGATGGTGCCCGGTGTGCCCACGGCAATGCCTTCGGCGATGGTGGAGGTGCCCTGTGGGTGGTGCGTGCCCTGGATCGCATTCACCATGGCCGGAAAACGTGTGGTCTGCACCCCGATCACCTCAATGCCCGGCTTGATGGCCTTGGCTGCCGTGGCCACCCCCGCGATCAGCCCACCGCCGCCCACGGCGATCACCAAAGTGTCGAGGTCGGGCACGGCCTGCAGCATCTCCAGCCCCAGCGTGCCCTGGCCTGCGGCCACGGCTTCGTCGTCATAGGGGTGCACAAAGGTTAGGCCCTGTTCGTCGGCCAGCGCATAGGCGTGCTGGCGCGCTTCTTCCAGCGTGTCGCCATGCAGCACCACCTCGGCACCAAAGCCGCGGGTGCGCTCCACCTTCACGCCGGGGGTGAAGCGCGGCATCACGATCACGGCGCGCAGCCCCAGTCGCTGTGCGTGGTAGGCCACGCCCTGCGCATGGTTGCCCGCGCTCATGGCCACCACGCCCTGCGCACGTTCTTTGGGCGTGAGCAGCGTGAGCTTGTTGCAGGCCCCGCGCTCTTTGAACGAGGCGGTGAACTGCAGGTTCTCGAACTTGAGGAACACCTGCGCGCCCACGATTTCAGAGAGCGTGCGGGATTCCACGCAGGGGGTGTCCAGCACCTGGCCTTGTAGGCGGGATGCGGCGTCCTGGATGTCTTGAAGGGTGATCATGGCCCGCATTGTGGCGGGGAGTGCCGCAAAGCGAAACGGGGTTACCGCGAAACTATCAAAAATAATAGCTATCGGAGCTGGACTGATGGGCGATTGCGTGTGATTTTGCCTAAACCGCTAGGGCCAGTGTGTGCTTGGCTTTCTGGCGCCCCACGTCCGTCGGCCTCCAGGGCCGTCGTAACGTGAAGTTGAATGCCTGCCGCACAGCCAATGGCACGGCCCGCCGTCAGCCGCCCAGCCAGCTTTGCACTAGGTCGCGGCTGGGGACGCCGCCCGCGTGCACTACTTTGCCATCGATGACGACGCCGGGCGTGCGCATCACGCCATAGCCGGCGATGTCGCGCATTTCTTCAACCTTCTCCAGCGTAACGGCAACGCCGTTGGCTTGCGCAACCTGCTCGATCAATGCAATGGTGTTCTTGCAATTGGCGCATCCGGTGCCGAGTACCTTGATATCCATGGTGGGTTCCTTTATTTGGTAAGTTGCGACGGTAGAAAGAATGGTGGGTGAACGTGTGCGGTTACAGAGCGGCGTTGAAAACAAAGCCCACCAGCAAAATGCCAAAGGCCACCACCCCCGCGAAGGTGGCGATCAGACGCACCTTGAGCACCTTGCGCAGAATGATCATCTCGGGCAGCGAGAGCGCAATCACGCTCATCATGAAAGCCAGCACGGTGCCCAATGCGGCGCCCTTGGCCAGCAAGGCCTGCACGATGGGGATGATCCCCGCCGCATTGGTATACATGGGCACGCCAATCACCACAGCCAGCGGAACCGACCACCACGCATCCTTGCCCATGAAGCTGGCCATGAAGTCCTGCGGAACATAGCCATGGATGCCCGCACCAATGGCAATGCCTGCCAGGATGTAAGGCCACACTTTGCCCACGATCTCGCGTACCGCAGCAAAACCCGCCTGCACGCGGTCGCCCAGCGTGGCACCACCCGCCTCAAAGTCGGCCGACAACTTGGGCATCTCATGAACCCAGTCCTCCAGGTGACTTTCCATCTTCAGGCGGCCAATGACCCACCCGGCCACCACGGCCACGGACAAACCCAGGCCCAGATAGAGCAGGGCAACCTTCCAGCCGAACATGCCAAACAGCAGCGTCAGCGCCACCTCATTGACCATGGGCGCAGAGATCAGGAACGAGAAGGTCACCCCCAGCGGCACGCCCGCCTGCACAAAGCCAATGAACAGGGGCACCGCCGAGCACGAGCAAAAAGGCGTCACGATCCCCAGGCTCGCGGCCATCACATTGGCCAGCCCCTCGGTTCGACCCGCCAGCAAGGCGCGGGTGCGCTCGGGCGTGAAGTAGCTGTTGACCATGCCCATGGCGAACACCACCCCCGTCAGCAGCAGCAGCACCTTGGGGGTGTCATAAAGGAAGAACTGGAGCGCACCGCCCAAATGGCTATCGCGCTCCACCGGCAACAGGGTGACTAGCGCTTCTGATGCAGGCAACAGGGTTTGGTACAGGGCGAACCATGCCATGGCCGCCAGCACCAAAAAGGCCAGAGGCTGGCGCGTTGGCCAGGCTTTGAGGGAAAAGGTTTGTGCGCTCATTCCCGTGAAGACGACGGACGCAGGCAAAAGACGCACCGGTTTCAGAAATTTTTCAGTGACGGCCCGGCGTGGCCCTATTTACGCAGTCCTCTGGCCCGGTGTGGGCATCTCACTGCGGTGGACGGGTGTCCAGGGGTGGGCGGGGTAGGAAGTCTTCCACCTGCCCAGCGTTGTTCATCGTGACCTGGCAGGCAAGGGACATCTGATTGCGAAGGCGCTGCCGGGCGCGCTGAAGGCGTGACTTGGCGGCGCTCAGGTTCAGCCCGACCTGGGCCGCATAGTCCACCTGCGACATGCCGCCCAGGTCGCACAGCACGATGGCTTGCCGGTCTGTCTCCTTCAGCTCCGACAGCACGCGGGGCAGGCAAGCCGTCAGCCCGTCCACGGGTGCGCCCTCCAGCACAGGCGCGGCCAGATCGTCTGGCAGTTCAATGGTTTCACGCGCCGATTTCCAGCGGTCGGCCAGCGTGTTGCGGGCCACCTCAAACAGCCACGCTCTGGGATTGAGGACCGTGCAAAACCGGCTCTTCTGGCGCAGCGCTTTGATGAACACGTCCTGTAGGACATCTTCGGCGTCTTGCGGTTGGTTCAACCGATGGCGCAGCCAGGCGCGCAACTCGGGGGCGTGCAGTTTCCAGGCGGTGTCGAGGCAATTCACGGCGGTACTTTTGAGGGCAATGCAGAGGCGATGACTGGCCTGCACAAGAACATGGTGGCCATATTGTCAACAGAAAGCAAGAATGAACCCGTCGCCAACCCCTTTGGCTACCGCGAAGTAACAAATTGCATCAAAACGCAGGCGTTTCTGGGACAATGCCTGCAGGTACGAGCAATTACGCCAACGAGGGCCTTCGGCACCATGCACCAGGATCGCCAGCGCAAGATTCGTGAACTCTTCCATGAGTACATCGAGATGTACGCCGCGCGGGACGACCGCCTGACCGAACGCTTCAGCCAGAACTTCAGCGGCTACACGGGCAGTGGGAAAGTGCTGATCCATGACCGGGACGAGTGGATCAAGATCACCCGGCAAGACTTCGCGCAGGTACCGGGCCGCATTCGCATCGAGATGCTCGACCTCGCGCTGCAAGACCTGGGCAACGACGTGGTGGTGGTGGCCGCCTTCTTTCACATCCATTTGCCCAGCGACGGCCAACTGCTGTCCAGAGAAGTCGCGCGGCTGGTGCTGATCTTCCGCCAGGAAGGCGCCGAGTGGATGATCGTGCACAGCGGCATCTCCATCCCGTACCAGAGCGCGCAGGACGGCGAGGTCTATCCCCTCAAAAGCCTGCAGGAGCACAACATGGTGCTGCAGGCCCTGGTGGACGAACGCACCCGGGAACTGCACGAAAGCCAGGCCCTCTACCGCCTGCTGACCGAAGATGCGCAAGATGTGCTTTGGAAGACCGACAGCCGCCTCGTCGTCACCTACATCAGCCCGGCAGACGAACGCCTGCGCGGCTTTCGGGCCGACGAAGTGGTGGGGCACCATGTCTTTGAGATGTTCACCGACAAAGGCGTTGCTCTGGTCAAAGGCCTGCTCAAACGCCGGGCCGTGGAAGACCCCACCGACACATCGGAAGGGTTCCTGACTTTTCAGGTCGAACACCGCTGCAAGGATGACCGCATCATCTGGGGCGAGGTGCTGTCCAAGCCTGAGCGCAATGCGCAGGGAGATATCGTGGGGTACCACGGCATCACCCGCGAGATCACCGAGCGCAGGCGCCTGGAAGAACAGGTGCGCCAACTCGCCTTCCACGACCCCCTCACCCACCTGGCCAACCGCCGCCTGCTGGTCGAACACCTGGACCAGGCCATGTCGGCCAGCAAGCGCAGCCACCGCCACGGCGCGCTGCTGTTTCTGGACCTCGACAATTTCAAGTCCCTCAACGATACACACGGCCACGCCACGGGCGACCTGCTGCTGATCGAAGTGGCCGAGCGCCTGAAAGCCTGCGTGCGCGAAGCCGACACCGTGGCCCGCTTTGGCGGCGACGAGTTCGTCGTGCTGCTGTGCGAGCTGGACATGCAGCAGGACGAGGCCGCCGCGCAAGCCGCCGTCATTGCAGAGAAGATCCGCATGCGCCTGGCCGAGCCCTATGTGCTCCAGGCTGCATCCTCCGGCCCGGTGACGGGAACGATCGAACATCGTTGCACCGCCAGCATCGGCGTGGCGGTTTTCCACGGGCGCGACGAGAGCCAGAACAGCGTGATCGACCGGGCAGATGCAGCGATGTACCAGGCCAAGGAAGATGGGCGCAACCGGATCCGGTTCGCACCCGGTTCTGCCGAGGCGGGCTGATCTGCGCGACGGGCCGCACGCACCACCGTAACCACCTTGGCGCCCGACTTGGTGGCCATAAATGGCGTATCGCCGCAAAGCGTGCTGCGCATGTCTACACGTTTGCGCCCCCGCCTGAATCACTTTGACGCGAGGTGGCCCAACGCATCAAACACAGGCTCGGCGTCACCAATGATTTTGGTCGCCATCGCCAGACGCACGATGTGCACGGTTTCAATCACCTTGGCGGGGGCAATACCTTGCTGGACGATCTTGTTCGACATGGCCTTCACACAGGCCGGGCTGGTGCCCGCGAGTGCCGCCGCCAGATAGATCAGCGTCCGGGTGTCTTCGTCCAGTGCCGGCTGTTCCACTGGCATCGCAAATGCTTTGGAGCGCATGTGCTCCTGGATCAGCGCCGGGTCCACCGGGACCGACTTCTCGATGGCGGCGGGCACCTCGCCCATGCCCTTGCGCATCTTTTCCAGAATTTCGTTGGCGTTCATGGCAAATCATCCTTTGTTGCTTCGGGAAGAGCACCGTACCAAGTAGACGAACCAACGTCACGAAAGATGCAATCCTGGCTTGACCAGGATCAGGTTCAGGCGTCAATAGTTGGTACCTCCGTGGACGGGATCATGGTCGTCCGCCCTCCGGGAGATGTGAAGCGGCCGCCAACGACGAGAGATTGCCGCAGGGCACGGTGAAAGGCACCTGTACGACCTGGATGGTCACGTGCGCAATCTCGAACCGATCGTGCAACTGCTCGGTGGCGCTTTGCAAGAAGGCATCCCCTGCTGGGCCGTTGGGCATGACCAGCTGCGCCGTCATGGCGATTTCCGAAGTGCCCATGGCCCATACGTGAAGGTCGTGCACGCGATCCACACCCGGCAGAGCCTCCAGCAGGGCTTTGACCTGCAACAGGTCCACGCTTTCGGGTACGCCGTCGAACAACAGGTGCAGGGATTGCCGGAACAGGCTCCAGGTGCCGACCACGATCACGGCGGCAATCAGCAGGCTGACCACCGGGTCCAACCAGGCCCAGCCGAACCACAACGCCAGCGCGCCAGCAACGACCACACCGACCGAGACCAGGGCGTCCGCCGCCATGTGCAGAAAGGCGCCCCGGATGTTCAGGTCTTTCTCCCGCCCGCGGACGAACAGCAGCGCCGTTGCGGTGTTGACCACAATGCCGATTCCGGCCACCACCATGATGGTGACGCCCTCGACCGGTTCGGGTGATTGCAGGCGATGCAGCGCCTCCCATACCAGCGAACCCATGGCCACCAGCAGAAGCAAAGCATTGATAAAAGCGGCCAGAATGCTGGCGCGCTTCCAGCCATAGGTATGGCGCGCATCAGGCCGCAGCTTGCCCGCCAGCGCGCCGCCCCAGGCCAATACCAGGCCGATGACGTCGCTCAGGTTGTGGCCTGCGTCGGCCAGCAGCGCCAGCGAGTTGATCTTCCAGCCATAAAAGGCCTCGATCGCCACGAAAACGACGTTCAAACCGATGCCGATGGCAAAGGCGGCATTGAAATTGGCAGGCGCGTGGCTGTGATCGTGGCTGGCACTCATGGGGTTGCATTCTTTCGGCGCAACACGCCCGAGAGGTCCGTTCCTGGGGCGACGGTGTTGAACACCGTACCGAACTTCTTGACGTTGTCATGCAGCAGATCGAGACGTCGATCAGGTTCATCGGTGTCCACCACGATCTCGTAGCGGATGGACTCCATGCGTGGGGGCACGTCCTGGCGAACGCCGTGCACCTGAACCTCCACACCGCGAAGCTGGAACTTGAGGATGGGCGTGACGCGCTCGATGCCCTTGATCATGCAGGCCGAGAGTGCTGCGAGCAGCAGTTCGGCCGGATTGAAGGCGTCGGGGTTGCCCTCCAGGTCGGTGTCCAGATCGATACGTGCGTTCTTGCAGGCAGCGCTGCTGGCGTGCGCACTCTCGCGGTGAGACACCACGTGAAACTGCATCTTGGTGGGGGTGGTCGTCATGTCGTCATTCTTTCATCGGATTCAGACCATTTTCGGCGCACATCCACCAGCAACGCGCCTGCACGCAGCGTCAAGGCGCGTGGTTGCCGTGTTCATGTCGTAGCGAGCTCTGCGTCTGGCAGCGCTTGCTGCTGGCAGATGTGCTACAGCCGTCTGCATCACACAGGCCCATCGCCGCCATGATCCTGGCCGTCGGGCAAAAGCCGGTAAAGTCCGTGGCAGCGCATGGCAAAGGGAATGAACCCGCCGGGGCACTCCCCGTATCAGCCCAATGCAATAGCTCGCGAGACAATTGAACAAGAGGCCGCAAGACGCTCGGCTGCCACACACCCGCTGAGAGGTGCGGCAAAGGTGTTGCAACTACCGGTTGAATCTGCCGCCGCAAGCCACCTCCCCCTCACACCACCCGATTCCACTCCAGCGCCCGGCTTCTCCAGTGCGCCTCTATCGTCTGCGTGAAGTCCGCGCGCACCAGCTTGGCGCGGTTCTCCAGCCAGTCGGCGTTCTCGCGCCGCACCACGATGCCCTCCAGGTTGCCCTGGCGGAACTGGCTGTCGTGGGCGTGCACCCACTCGCGCAGCTGGTCCAGCGTGACTTCGCCCGTGTACAGGCACGGCACGGTGTTGAAGCCCATCTGCGCGGCCCAGGCGTTGCGGCGCGGGGTGCTCCAGAAGCGTTGTTCCTGGCGGTCGTATACGTCGAACAGCATCCACCAGTCGGGCAGGGTGGCGTAGTCGAGCGAGTGGCGCGCGGCGCACCATTCGCCAAAGGCCACCAGGTGCGTGCCCAGGGCGTCGAACAGCTTGTCTTCGTGCGCGGCCAGCCAGGGGCCCAGGCGGGCGAACTGGCCGTGGAACGGCTGGGGCAGGTACTGGCCCCGGTTCTGGGCGCGCAGCACGCCGTCGGGCGAGACCGAGAAGCCCAGGTTGGCGCCGTCGAGTTTTTCCTCCAGCACCACGGGGCCGCTGAGGATGTCCTCGGCCTCGGCGGGGGAGAGCACTTTGTCGTCGCGCGGCGCGCCCGTGGCCAGCCAGGCAATGTGGGGGGTGTGGGGAAAGCGGAAAAAATCTTCGGACATAAGTGCCTATTTTGCGCGCCGAATGCGCGGGTGTTTGACATGCCAGCGCGCCTGTAGCCAGTCGGGCAGCAGGTTTTCCACCTCCAGCCCGACGGCGTTCAGGGCCTGCTGGCAGTCGATCCAGTCGGTGTCGGCGGCGTTGGTGATCTGGGTTGCGTGGCCTGCGTCCAGCGCGGCGAGGGCGGCGGCCACCATCTTGCGGTCGGCCAGGTCGGTCACGGCCTCGGCCAGCTCGGGCGGCAGCACGGCGTTGCCGTTCTTGTCGAGCAGCACATCGACCCACACCACCTCGCCACGGTCCATCTTGTGCATCATGGCCAGCCAGCCGTAGTCCTGCTCGGTGAGCTTGTGGCGGTATTCGCCGCAGACATGCCAGTCCACGTCGAGCACGGCGTGGCGCGTGCTGTCGGCCTCAAACGCTTCGAGCCAGTCAAACACCTGCTGGCGCAGCGCGGCCTCTTCCACGGGGGTGGCGTCCTGGCGAAAGGGCGAGCCTTCGTCGACCGCGCTGGCGACGATGAGCACGTTGGTGTCCACCAGGCGGGCCTGCATGGCACCGGCCTCAGCCACCGGCGGCTTCCCGCAGGCGCAGTGCGCGGGCCCTGGCCTGTTCGCGCGCCTCGCCCATCGCGTCGCCAAAGAAGCGCGGCGGCCAGTTGCGCACGGCGCCAAATTCGTCCACGTCCAGCGGCACCAGCACGGCATCCGCCCCTTGGCGCTCGACGAACAGCATGCGGCACTGCGCGGTGCTGGCCTGGCGCCGGGCAATCAGCGTCTGCATGCGGCGGAACAGGTGCTCGGAGTGCGTTTCGACCAGAAATTGCACCTGGCGCTGCTGGCTCACCTCGGCAAACATTTCGGCCAGCACGGCCTGGGCCAGCGGGTGCAGGTGGATCTCGGGCTCCTCCAGCAGCACGGTGCTGCCCGGCGGCGCGCAGTAGGCCACGGCCAGCACCGGCAGCACCTGCGAGACACCCACGCCTACGTCGCGCAGGTTGGCCACCACGCCGTCGTGGTGCACCAGCACCTCGTAGCGGCCCGAGCGGCCCACCGCGCGCACGCTCAGCTGCTCGGCCATGCCCATGCGCTGCAGCCAGTGCGATACGCTGCGCAGCACGCTGCCCTGGTGCTCGGACGGCAGCAGGGTGTTGGCCAGCAGGGCGTCGATCGCCTTGTGGCCGTCGCTGCCTACCTCGCCGGGGGCGGTCTTGTTCCACACGTAGTCGCGCTCGGGGCGGCGGCGCAGCGGGCCCAGGCAGACGATGCCCTCCAGCTCACGGCGCAGCGCCAGGCTCAGGTCTTGCAGGTGCGTGCCGTCGGTGCCCAGCAGGGCCAGGGCCTCGGCGCTCAAGGCGAT
>JAUYGP010000566.1 GCA_030690515.1 Giesbergeria sp. | reverse complement strand
TCATCGGGCCGTGCTCCATCCACGACCCCGCGGCCGCGGTGGACTATGCCCGTCGCTTGCAGGCCGCGCGTGAGCAGTACAAGGACACGTTGGAGATCGTGATGCGCGTGTACTTCGAAAAACCACGCACCACCGTGGGCTGGAAGGGCCTCATCAACGACCCCTACCTGGATGAGAGCTACCGCATCGACGAGGGTCTGCGCATTGCCCGCCAACTGCTCATCGAAATCAATCGCCTGGGTGTGCCCGCCGGCAGCGAATTTTTGGATGTCATTTCGCCCCAATACATTGGCGACCTGATCGCCTGGGGCGCCATCGGCGCGCGCACGACGGAGAGCCAGGTGCACCGCGAGCTGGCCTCGGGCCTCTCTGCCCCCATTGGCTTCAAGAATGGAACCGACGGCAACATCCGCATTGCCACCGACGCCATCCAGTCGGCCAGCCGGGGCCACCATTTCCTGTCGGTGCACAAGAATGGCCAAGTGGCCATCGTCAACACCAAGGGCAACAAGGACTGCCACGTGATTCTGCGGGGCGGTAAAACGCCCAACTACGACGCTGCCAGCGTGGCCGCCGCCTGCAAGGACCTGGAGGCCGCCAAGCTGCCCGCCACCCTGATGGTGGACTGCAGCCATGCCAACAGCAGCAAGCAGCATGAGAAGCAGCAGGAGGTGGCACGCGACATCGCTGACCAGATTCGGGGCGGATCACGCAGCGTGTTCGGCCTGATGATCGAAAGCCACCTGGTGGCCGGAGCGCAGAAATTCTCGCCCGGCAAGGAGTCGCCCGGTGCGCTGGAATACGGCAAAAGCATCACCGATGCCTGCCTGGGCTGGGATGACTCTCTGCGCTGCCTGGCTGACCTTTCGGCTGCGGTGCAGGCGCGCAGGGATCTGGCGAAGGCGTGATTTCACTTCAGTACCTGTTTGCGCTGTGTCCGTAGCGGGTCTGAAAATGGAATAAGCTTGCAACTTAGGCCGTGCAGTGTGCGCGGCACTCTCTCCCGACAAAGAAAGGCATCCTGATGCACAGCGTAGTGACGGTCTCCCTGGATTCCAGCCAGGAATTTCGCTTTGAGCTTGACGGCGTGGAGCCCATGGCGCACGAGGATGCGCGCCGTTGGCTTGACAACGAATTCACCCGCATGGAATGCGAGCCTCTGCGCGCCAGCGGCAAAGTGCTGATGGCCGACAAGGTACTGACTGTGGCCGCCGCAGCCGGAGCGCCGATGCTGGGCGACCGCGCATGGATGGCCGATTTTGCCCGTGCTACCAGCGCGGCCCTGGCACGGCCCGTGGTGCGCGTGGACGTTCAGTCCATGACCATCAATTATTGATAAAAAATGGCTCTAGCGCTTACTAGTAGAGCGCTAGAAGCTATGAAAAATATAGTAAAACTGCCGCGCACAGGCAGTTTTACTATTCCAATGCCTCCGGTGAACCAGCGGCCAGCGCCTGTAGCAGGCGCTCGTGCACGCCGCCAAAAGCACCATTGCTCATGCAGACGATGTGATCTCCGGGCCGTGCGGCCTGTGTGATCTGCTGCACCAGTTGGTCCAGCGTGGCGGCGGTGCGTGCCCGTC